>NZ_JBSGEL010000095.1:0-22477 GCF_053602875.1 Kitasatospora sp. NPDC004289
CGCCCTCGCTCGGCTACGTCGCCGCGCTGCTGGCCTGCTGGCAACTGGGCGCGCAGGCGCTCCTGTTGGACCACCGCCTGACCGACCACGAGGTCGCGCTCGCCGTCCAGCGGCTGGCACCCCAGGTGCTGGTGGAGTCCGCGCACCGCTCCTCGGGGGCGGCCCTGCGCGGCTTCGCCGAGACCGACCCCGAACCGCGCGCCCTCCCGGGCGGACGCCCGGCCGCGACCGGCCACGCCCTGCTCCAGCTGAGCTCGGGCTCCACCGGCCCCGCCAAGGTGATCGCCCGCACGGCGGCCGACCTGCTGCGCGAGCTCGACTGCTACCGGCGGCTGGCGGCCTTCCCGAAGGCCGGCGAGCGGGTGGTCCTGCTCTCCTCCGTGGTGCACGTCCTCGGCCTGGTCGGCGGGCTGCTCAACAGCCTGCACGCACACGTGCCGCTGACCGTCCCCGAGCGGATGACGGCGGCCGGGATCCTGGCCGCCGTCGGCCGGGACGACCGCCCCACCACGGTGATCGGCGTCCCCTTCCACGCCGAACTGCTCGCCGCCGTCACCGCTCCCCCGCCGCTGCCGCAGCTGCGCCGGATGATCGTGGCCGGCGAGCTGGTCCGCCCCGGGGTGCCCGCGGCCTTCACCGCCCGCTACGGCGTGCCGCTGGGCACCATGTACGGGATGACCGAACTCGGCGTCATCGCGACCGACTTGGACGGCGCCCTGCACCCGCAGGCCGCGCCGGTGCACGGCACGGTGCTGCGCGAGGACGGCGGCGAACTCCACATCGCCCTGGGCGACTCGCCCTACCCCGGCCTGACCGACCCCACCCGCTGGTCGGACGGCTGGCTGCACACCAGGGACGCCGGCCGGGTCGACCCCGCGACCGGGCTGGTCACCGTGCTCGGCCGGCGCGACTCCCAGGTCTCCATCGGCGGCCTCAAGGTCGACCTGACCGAGGTCGAGCAGACCCTGACGGCCCTGCCGTCGGTCCAGGAGGCCGTGGTGGTCTTCGCGGACGGCGCCATCGAGGCCTTCCTGACCACCGGTCAGGACGAGGACCAGGAGACCGTCCGCCAGGCCCTGACCCGCGAACTGGCCGCCTACAAGCGGCCCCGGCGGCTCTCCTTCCTCCCGGCGCTGCCCCGCACCGCCACCGGCAAGCTCGTGCGCGACGTCACCGCCCTGCACGACGCGGCCGCCCGCTCACTCTGACCCACCCCGACACAGCACGAGGAGTACCACCATGCAGGAGCGCATCCACGAGTTCGTCCTCGCGGCCCTCGCCGAGATGAACTACGACGTCTCCGAGGTCACCGGCGAGACCGACCTCGGCCCGGCCGGCCTGGACCTGGAGTCGCTGGCGCTCGCCGACCTCTCGGTGCAGGTCGAGGACGAGTTCGGGGTCAAGTTCGACCTCGACGAGATGGAGACCACCGCGCTGATGACCCTCGACCAGTTCACGGCCGACGTGGCCCGGCGGGCCGCCGAGGCCGCCGCCACCGCCGGCAGCGCCGCGTGAGCTCCCCCGTGCTGCCGGACCGCGCCGAGGTGGTCGCGATGCTCGCGGCCTTCGGACAGCGGCCCGCCGACAGCGTCCCCGATGCGCTCGGCTCCCTCGAACTCACCTGGCTGACCGCCGAGTTCGAGCAGCGCTACGCCATCGAGCTGGACCTCTCCGACGAACAGTTCGAGGCCGTCCGCACGGTGGACGACGCCGTCGCCGTCCTGCGGGAAGCCGTCCTCGCCGCCGCTGCCGCCCCCGGGGTCGCCGGCTCATGAGCACCAGCGCACCACCGGCCCACCGACCGGTGTTCACCGGACTCGGGGTGCTCAGCGCCTTCGGCTCCGGGCTCGCACCGCTCACCGAGGCGGCCGTGCACGGCCGGACCGGCTTCACCGAGGTGACCCGCTTCGACGTGTCCCGGCGCGGCACCACCCGGGCCGCCCTGCTGCCCGGGGCGCCGCCGCTCGCCCGGGCGGTGGCCGGGGTCGTCGCCGACGCGTGCCGGCAGGCCGGCCTTCCCTCCGGGAGCGGCGACACACTGCTGCTGCTCGCCCTGCACAGCGACCTGCGCACCGGCGAGGTGGCCGAGGCCGTGAGCAAGGGCGCCGCCGCCCTCGGCCTGCCCGAGGTCACCCGGGTCTACACCGGCGCCTGCACGGCGGCCGCCACGGCGGTGGCCGACGCCGCCGCGCTGGTCGCCTCCGGGCGGCACCCCCGGGTGGTGGTCGCGGCCGGGCACCTGGTGGAGCCGGGCGTCTTCGCGGCCTTCGACGCGGGCCGGGCGCTGGCCCGGGACGGGGAGCTCCGGCCGTTCAGCACCGGCCGCACCGGCACCGTGCTGGGCGACGCCGCGGTGGCGGTGGTCGTCGAGGCGGAGACGGCCGCCGAGCGGCGCGGCGCCCGGGCACTGGCCCGGCTGGCCGGCTGGGGCCGGTCGGGGGACGCCCACCACGTCTGCCGTCCACGGCCCGACGGGGAGGGCGTGGTCCGGGCCGTCCGGGCCGCGCTGGCCCGGGCCGGGGTCTCGCTGGCCGAGGTGGGCTACGTGAACGCCAACGGCACCGGTGCGCCGCTGTCCGACCTGGCCGAGGCGCGAGCCCTGCGCGAGGTGTTCGGCCAGGGGCTGCACCGGCTCCCGGTCAGCTCCAGCAAGTCCGTCCACGGTCACGCCCTGGAGGCCTCCGCGCTGCTCGAACTCGCCGTCACCATCGGCGCGTTGGAGAGCGAACGGCTCCCGGTCAACGCCGGCTGGCTGGGCTCCGACCCGGAGATCGGGCTGAACCTCGTGCTCTCCGGTCCGCGCCGGGAGCGCCCCGGCCACGCGCTCAGCCTCAACTCCGCCTTCGGCGGAGCCAACACCGCCCTCCTGGTCGCCGCCGCATGAACCGACCGACCGACGGGCTGCGCACCCTCGCCACCGCGAGCTGGCCACCACCGGAGGGGGACGCCCAACTCCCGCCGCTGCCCGGCTTCATCGCCTCGACCTTCAACCCGCTGGTCGCGGCGGTCGCCGAGCTCTGCCTCACCCGGCACCGGGACGCCTCTCCCGACCGGGCCCCGGCCGGCCGCACCGCCCTGCTGCTCGCCAGTGCCGGAGGCGACCGCGCCACCGCGCTGGCCATCGACACCGCCGCCGCCTCCGGGCGCCGGATGCCGCCGCTGCTGTTCTTCCAGTCCAACCCCAACGCCGTCCTCGGGCACATCGCGGCCCGCTGGGAGCTGGCCGGCCCGGTGGTCGCGATCAGCCCCCGGGAGGCCGCCGCCCCCGGCGAACTCCCGCCGGACGCGCTGGAGTTGGCTTCCCTACTGCTCGCCGACGGCGACGCCGACCAGGTCCTGGTCATCGCCGCCGAGCAGGCCGTCCGGGACGGGGAGGGCGACCACGGCACCGCCGCCCTGGTCACCTCCGCCTGACCTCAACTCACCACCCCCCGACCGACCGCGTCCCCGACGCCGTACACCGCACCCACATGGCCCGCGCCATGGGAGGGACCCATCACCGTGAGCATCCGTACCATCCGCAACATCCTGGCGAACGACCCGGACGTCGGCGCAGGAAACGTGCTGACCACCCGGATCGCACTCGGCATCGGTCTCGACGACCCGCTGCTGACCTTCGACACCCCGGTGGACGGGCACGCCGCCTGGCAGCCGTTCACCCTGCGCGAGCTCGACCGCGCCGTCCGGGCCCGGGCCGCCGCCCTGCACGCCCTCGGCGTCGGCCGGCGGGACCCGGTGGTGGTGTACGCGACGGCCGCCGCCGACCACGTCCTCTCCTTCCTCGCCCTGGCCCGGCTCGGCGCCATCCCGGCCCTGCTCAACCCCAAGGTGGAGGGCGAGCGCGCCGCCCGCTACATCGCCCGCCTGGGCGCGGTCGGCATCCTCACCGACCCGGAACACCGGGCCGAGCTGGCCGGCCACGACCCGGCCGCCCCGGTGCTCGCCGACGCCGCCGAGCTCGGCTCCGGCGACCCGGACGCGGCGCCCGCGCCGTACCGGCACTCGGCCCAGGACCCGGTGGCGATCACCCACTCCTCCGGCACCACCGGGATGCCCAAGGCGGTCGTCCACTCGCACGCCAGCCTGTACGCGGCGATCCGCCACCGCGCCACGCTGCCCCGCCCGCAGGGCGGCGACCGGATGCTCTCCGCGCTGCCCGCCCCGCACGCGGCCACCGTCATCGCGGTGAACTTCGCGCTCAGCACCCACGGCGAACTCGCCCTGCTGTCCACCCAGTCGGGCGACGGCGTGCTCGACGCCATCGAGAGCTGGCAGCCGCGCGGCGTGATCGGCTTCGCCGCCACCTGGGCCGACCTGGCCCACCACGACCTGTCCGCACGGAAGTTGGACACCGTCGCGCTCTGGTGGAACACCGGGGACTGCGCGCACGAGGCGCACATCCGCCGCCTGATCGCCGCCGGCTCCCGGGAGACCGTCACCCGCCAGGGCCGAGGCCGCGAGCCGGGCTCGGTCTTCGTCGACGGCCTGGGCTCCACCGAGATGGGCCACTCGCACTTCTTCATCACCCACGCCCCCGGCACCGAGAAGTACGGCCGCTGCGTCGGCCGCCCGCACACCTTCGTGGACTGCGAGGTGGTCGGCCCGGACGGCGAACCGCTCGGCCCCGGCGAGGTCGGCGAACTCGCCACCGCCTCACCGACCTTGGCGCCCGGCTACTGGAACGACTCGGTCACCACCTACCGCACCCGGCTCCGCGGCCGCTTCCTCACCGGCGACCTGATGTACCGGGACGAGGAGGGCTACTACTACCACGTGGACCGTCTGGTCGACTCGGTCGACCTCGGCGACGGCCACCGGCTCTACACCGCGATGTCCGAGGAGCGGGTGCTGGCCCGCGTCCCCGGCGTGCTCGACTGCACCGTGGTCGCGGTGCGGGACGGCGAGCGGGTGGTCACCGACGTGCTGCTCACCCTGGAGGACAGCGCCGACCCGGCTGCCGACCGCACCGCCGAGGTGGTCGCCGCACTCGACGGGCCCACCGCCGCCACCGTCCGCTCGGTCCTGGTGGTCGGCGGCGAGGACATCCCGCTCGGCCCGACCGGCAAGGTCCGCAAGGTCCTGCTGCGCGAGCGCTACCTCACCGCCGTGACCACCCCGGCGGCCGCCCGATGACCGCCACCGCGAGGCGGCCCGGCGCCGTCGTCACCGGGATGGGGCTGGTGACTCCCTTGGGCCGCAAGCCCCTTGAGGTCTTCGAGGCACTCACCGCCGGCCGCTCCGGCATCGTCGTCGTCCCCGAGGGCCACGCCGCCCACGGGTGGCTGCCGTTCGCCGGGATCGCCCCGCACATCGACGGCACCGAGGTGCTGCCGCCCACCGAGACCCGCTGCGTGGACCGCTTCGTCCTGCTGGCCCTGGCCGCCGCCGACGACGCCCTCGCCGACGCCGGCCTGGTGGTCGGCCGCGACGTCGACCCCCGCCGCACCGCTGTGGTGCTGGCCACCGGCGGCGGCGGTCTGGAGACCTTCGAGCAGCAGTCCCACCGCCGGCTGGAGCGCGGCCGACCCGGCGTCAGCCCGTACCTGCTGCCGGGCATGCTCTCCAACATGGCCACCGCCCGGGTGGCGATCAAGCACGGCATCCGGGGCTTCAGCACCGCGATCGTGACGGCCTGCGCGGCCGGGGCCCAGGCGGTGGCCGAGGGGCTGCGGCTGATCCGGGCGGGCGACGCCGACGTGGTGGTCTGCGGCGGCACCGAATCCTCCCTGCACCCGACCATCGCCGCCGCCTTCACCAACGCCCGTGCGCTGGCCCAGGGTTGGGAGGATCCCGCACAGGCGAGCCGCCCCTTCGACAGCCGGCGCAACGGCTTCGTGCTGGGCGAGGGCAGCGGGGTGCTGGTGCTGGAGAGCGCCGAGCACGCGGCCGCCCGCGGCGCGGCCGGGTACGCCGAGCTGGTCGGCTGGGGCTCCTCCACCGACGCCCACCACCCGACCATGCCCCGCCCGGACGGCGAGGGCGCGGCCGACGCCATGCGCACCGCCCTGGCGAACGCCGGCCTCGACGCCGCCGACATCGGCTACGTCAACGCGCACGGCACCGGCACCAAGATCGGTGACGTGGCCGAATCCGCCGCCCTGCGCGCGGTGTTCGGCGAGGACGGCCCCGCCGTCAGCTCCACCAAGGGCGCCACCGGCCACCTGCTGGGCGCGGCCGGGGCCCTGGAGGCGATCGTCTCGGTGCTCGCGGTGGCCCGCGGCCTGCTCCCGCCCACCCTCAACCTGGCCGACCCCGACCCGGCCTGCGCCCTGGACCACGTGCGCGGCGCCGCCCGCCCGGCCGAGCTGCGGTACGCGCTGAGCAACGCCTTCGCGTTCGGCGGCCACAACACCAGCCTGATCTTCGGGCCGACGCCCACCAGCGCCGCCAAGTAGGCCGCCGCACCCGCTCCTCCGCTCTCAACTCCTCCCGACAGGAGCCCCGTTGTCCATCCAGACGATCGCCCACGTCGAGTACCACTGCGCGGACGCCGCGCAGACCGCCGTCGAGCTCCAGAGCGCCTACGGCTTCCGGCGCGACGCCGACCAGCCCGCCTGGCACCCGGCGGTGCGCACCGTCCACCTCCACCAGGGCAGCGCCCGCGTCCGCCTGCACTCCAGCGAGAACACCGACCACCCGGTGGCCCGCTACGTCGAGCGGCACGGCGAGGGCGTCGCCGCGCTGGCCCTCGGCTGCGCCGACCCGCAGGCCGCGCTGGAGCGGGCCGAGCGGCACGGCGCCGTGGTGCTCGACCGGGAGGCCCGCCTGATCGCCGGCTTCGGCGACACCGCGCTGCGCCTCGTCCCGCTGGAGGAGCCCCCCGCCCCCGCGAGCGGCGACCTGCTGGACGCGCTCGACCACGTCGCGATCTGCGTACCGGCCGGTCAACTCGCGGACGCCGTACGGTTCTGCGAGGCCGCGCTCGGAATGCACCGGATCTTCGGCGAGTACATCGAGGTCGGCGAGCAGGCGATGGACTCCAGCGTGGTGCAGAGCGCCTCCGGGGAGGTCACCTTCACCCTGATCGAGCCCGACACCACCCGCCGGGCCGGTCAGATCGACCGCTTCCTCGCCGACCACGACGGCGCGGGCGTCCAGCACCTGGCCTTCCGCACCGAGGACATCGCCGGCGCCGTGCGCACCGCCCGCGCGCACGGCGTCGAGTTCCTCACCACCCCCGGCACCTACTACGACGCCCTGGCCGAGCGGCTCGGCGGCACCGCGATCCCGGTGGAGACGCTGCGCGAGCTGGACGTCCTGGTGGACCAGGACCACGGCGGCCAGCTGTTCCAGATCTTCGCCCGCTCGACCCACCCCCGGCGGACCTTCTTCCTGGAGCTGATCGAGCGTCAGGGCGCGGGCACCTTCGGCACCGCCAACATCAAGGCCCTCTACGAGGCCGTCGAGCGCCAGCGCGCCACCGCCTCCGTCTGACGCGCCGGCCGACCCGTCCGCCCCGTCCGCTCCCGAGAGGAAAGCACCATGACCACCACCGCCCCCGCGTTCGTCCTGACCGAGGCCGAGCGCGCCCTGCTGCCCACGCCCGAGGAGGTGGCCGGCTACCGGGAGCACGGCTGGTACCTGTCGAAGAAGCTCTTCACCGACGAGGAGCTCGACACCCTCCAGGCCGCCACCGAGGACTACTACGAGGGCCACCGCGACCGCACCCTCCCCGTCCGGCCGCCGCGGCTGGCCGCCTGGCAGCCGTCCGACGGCCCGGTGCAGCGGCACAACGACTACGTGCACTACGAGAGCGACGCCATCGCCGCGATCCTGCGCAAGCCGCTGGTCGGCGCCGTCGCCGCGCTGCTGGCCGGGGCCGAGGAGATCCGGGTCTTCCAGTCCACCCTGATCCTCAAGCCCCCGATCGCCGGAGAGCCCTCCAACCACGTGCCGTGGCACTTCGACAAGCACTACTGGCACACCTCGACCTCCGACGACATGCTGACCGCCTTCATCCCCTTCCACGACTGCGGGGTGGAGAACGGCACCATCACCATGGTCGACGGCAGCCACCGCTGGCAGGAGCTCCCCTCGCAGGAGGACGCCACCCGGCACTTCGCCCAGCGCGACCGCTCCGAGCTGGACGGGATCCTCGCCGCCAACGCCGCGCACAACGGCGCCGAGGTGGTGAAGGTCCCCGTCGAGATCCCGCGCGGCCACGTCTCCTTCCACCACTGCCGCACCTACCACGGCAGCGGCGCCAACCTGGCCGACACCCCGCGCCGGGCCGTCTCGCTCCACCTCCAGGACGGCGCCAACGAGTACCGCCACGCCACCCGTCCGGACGGCACGCCCGCCTCCTACAACCACGACGTGGTGGTCCGCCGCACCGCCGACGGGCGCCCCGACTACGCCGACCCCGAGATCTGCCCCGTCGTCTGGCAGGGCACCCCGTGAGCGACCTCGGGACCCTCGCCGGTCGCTACCGGATGCTGCGGCTGATCCGGGGCTTCGAGGAGCTCGCGCTCGGCCTGGTGAAGTCCGGGGCGATCACCGGCGGCATCCACCCCTACATCGGGCAGGAGGCGGTGGCGGTCGGCGTCTGCGCCGCGCTACGCCCGCAGGACCGGATCACCTCCACCCACCGGGGCCACGGCCACGTACTCGCCAAGGGCGCGGCCCCGGACCGCCTGCTGGCCGAACTCCTGGGCCGCACAGGCGGGTTGAACCAGGGCCGGGGCGGCTCGATGCACGCCGCCGACTTCTCGCTCGGCATCCTGGGCGCCAACGGAATGGTCGGCGCGGGCGGCGCCATCGCGGTCGGCGCCGCCTGGTCCGCCGTCCAGGCCGGGGAGGACCGGGTCGCCGTCGCCTTCTTCGGCGACGGCGCCCTCAACCAGGGCGTCCTGCTGGAGTCCTTCAACCTGGCCGCGATGTGGAGGCTGCCGGTGCTCTTCGTCTGCGAGGACAACGGCTACGCCACCACCCTGCCCGCCTCGGTGGCGGTGGCCGGCAGCGCCACTGGCCGGGCCGCCGCCTTCGGCATCCCGGCCGTGGAGGTGGACGGGATGGACACCGAGGCCGTCCGCGCGGCCGCCGCCGAGGCGGTCGAGCGAGCGGCCGCCGGTGGCGGCCCCGGATTCCTCCGGTGCCGCACCTACCGCTACGAGGGCCACCACACCATGGAACGGCTGATGAAACTGCACTACCGCACCCCCGAGGAGGTCGACGGCTGGCGCGGCCTCGACCCGCTGCCGCGCGCAGCCGCGCTGCTGCCGCCCGGCCTGGCCACGCAGCTGGACGCCTCGGTCGCCGACCAGCTGGCCGCCGCTTCTGACTTCGCCCTCGCCTCCGAACTCCCGTCGCCCGATGGCGCGTTGGACCACCTCTACGCCGACGGCCTGCGCCCTCGCCCGGGGGTGCCGGCATGAGGCTCTCCTACACCAAGGCCCTCAACCGGGCCCTCACCGACGCCCTCACCGAGGACCCGGCCGTCTGCGTGTTCGGCGAGGACATCGGCGCCGGCATGGCCGGCCCCACCCTCAACCTGCTCAAGCAGTTCGGCCCCGGCCGGATCGTCGACACCCCGCTCTCCGAGCAGGCCTTCACCTCGATGGCGATCGGCGCCGCACTGACCGGGCGGCGGCCGGTGATCGAGTTCCAGATCCCCTCCCTGCTCTTCCTGGTCTTCGAGCAACTGGTCAACCAGGCACACAAGTTCTCCCTGATGACGGGCGGTCAGGCCTCCGTCCCGCTCACCTGCCTGGTGCCGGGCTCCGGCTCCCGGGACGGCTGGGCCGGCCAGCACTCCGACCACCCCTACAGCCTGTTCGCCCACGCCGGGATGAAGACCGTGGTGCCGGCCACCCCGACCGACGCCTACGGGCTGCTCCGCTCGGCCGTCGCCGACCCGGACCCGGTCGTCGTCTTCGCCCCGGCCGCCGCCCTGGCCGTCCGCGAGACCGTCACCTGGGACCTGGCCCCGATCCCGCTCGGCCAGGCCCGCATCCACCGCGAGGGCACCGACGTCACCGTGGTCGCGGTCGGCCACCTGGTGCACGACGCCCTCGCCGTCGCCGAGGAGCTCGCCCCCGAGATCTCGGTCGAGGTGCTCGACCCGCGCACCCTGTACCCCTTCGACTGGGACGCCCTCGCCGCCTCACTGGAGCGCACCGGCCGCCTGGTGGTGATCGACGACTCCAACCGCAGCTGCGGCATCGGCGCCGAGGTCCTCGCCACGGCCGCCGAGCAGATGCGCCTCACCGCCCCGCCCCGCCGCATCACCCGCCCCGACGGCACCGTGCTCCCCTTCGCCCCCGCCCTCGACCGCGCCCTCCAGCCCCAGCGCGACCAGCTCCGCGACGCCGTCCGCGCCGTGGTGAAGGAACAGCGGTGGTGAGCCTGGCGTGACCACCGCACTACGGTCCGCCACGGCCTCCCCGGCACCGGACCGCACCGGGCAGCCATCCCCCGTTCGGTCGACATAGGCTGGCTCTCGCCACCTCGACCACACGCCGCCGGAGGGCCGATGACGGGACGCCGCCACCCCGCCCGCCGCAGCGCGGACGACCTGCTGACCGAGCTCGGCCGGCTGACCGCGTCCGCGCTGGAGCAGGCCGAGCTCCAGAAGGCCCGCGTCGAGCTCGCCGAGGCCCTGCAGCGCGAGCTGCTGCCCTCCGCGCTCCCCCAGGTGCCGGGCCTCGGGGCCGCCGCCCGCTACGCCCCGGCCCGGAACGGCCTGAGCATCGGCGGCGACTGGTACGACGGCTTCCTGCTCCCGGACGGCTCGGTGGCCTTCTCACTGGGCGACGTCCAGGGCCACGACGTGGAGGCGGCCGCCGTGATGGGCCAGGTCCGGGTCGGCCTGCGCGCGCTGGCGAGCACCGTCGCCGACCCCGGTGAGGTGCTCTCGCGCGCCAACGACCTGCTGATATCCATGGCCGTCCGGCGCTTCGCGACCTGCGTCTTCCTGCGCTACGACCCGGCCACCGGAGACCTGTGGCACGCCCGGGCCGGCCACGTCCCGCCGGTCTGGGCCGACGCGGACGGAGCCGTGCACCACCACGACGACGAGGGCGGACCGCCCCTGGGCGTGCTCCCAGGCCAGCGCTACCCGGTCAACCGCCACCGGCTGACCGGGCCGGGCGTGGTCGCCCTGGTCACGGACGGGGTGGTCGAGGGGCCGCAGTTCCCGATCGAGGCGGGTCTGGACCGGGTGGCGGCCGTCCTGCGCGAGCGCGGCCGGGCCGCCCCGGAGGACCTGGCGACCGAGCTGCTGGCGGTGGCCGAACTGACCGGGCACACCGACGACGCCGCCGTCCTGGTGCTCCGTCACGGCTGAGCCGGCGCCCGGCCCGCCTGACCGCTCCCCGCCAGCCGCCCGCCGGTGCGCCACCCACCCGCAGGTGCGCCACCCGCCTGCCCGTGCGCCACCCCGCGGACCCCCTCTCCGCGCGTGTCACCGGCCGGTCCGCCGCCCGGCCGTAGTGTGATGGCTCCTGTGCCGCTGCCCACCACTCCCCGCACCCGCGACCTCCGCCGCCTGGCGCTCACCGGCGGGCTCCTGCTGGCCGTCACCGCCGTCTACCTGGCGGCCGGACGGCTCGGCCTGATGCAACAGGTGGTGATCGGCGGGGCGAGGGTCACCCCGCTCTGGCCACCCACCGGCATCGCGCTCGCCGCCCTGCTGCTCTTCGGGCTCCGGGTCTGGCCCGGCGTCGCCCTCGGCGCCTTCCTGGTGATCGCCTCCGGCGGCACCCCGCGCTGGGGCTCCATCGGCATCGTCGCGGGCAACACCCTCGCCCCGGTCGCCGCCTACCTGATGCTCCGTCGGGTCGGCTTCCGAACCGAGCTGGACCGCCTGCGGGACGGAATGGCGCTGGTCTTCCTCGGTGCCTTCGCCGCCATGCTCATCAGCTCCACCATCGGCGTCGCCGTGCTGGGGCTGAGCGACAGCCTGCCGGACGGCGGCTTCTGGCCCACCTGGTCGGCCTGGTGGGCCGGCGACGCGATGGGGGTCCTGGTGGTCACCCCGCTGCTGCTGGCCCTGCGCATCGTCCGCCTCCCCGACGACCCCGACCTCCTCGACTGGGCCGAGCCCCTGCTCCTCCTGGCCGGGACCGCCACCGTCACGGTCATCGCCACCTCCACCAAACTGAGCGTGCTCTTCCTCGTCTTCCCCTTCCTGATCTGGGCCGCCCTCCGCTTCCAACTCCCCGGCGCCGCACCCTGCGTGGCCATCGTCTCGGTCCTCACCATCACGGCGGCCACCCACCACGCCGGCCCGTTCGCCGACCACGGCCTGGTCGCCGACATGGTGATGCTCCAAGCCCTCAACGCCTGCGCCGCCCTCACCGGCCTGCTGCTCTCCGCCATCGTCGCCGAGCAGCGCAGCACCCACCTACGCCTCGAACAGGCCTGCGTCGAACTGGCCGAAGTCGTCCGCCGCCTGGCCCCCACCCACCCCACCGACTGGCTGCCGAACGACGACGACTGAGCTCGACGGGTCTCGCCGAGGTCTGACCGCTGCTTCAAGCGGGCTGATCCGGCGTCGAAGGCGAGCTCGGCGACGTCGCTCTGACCGTCCTCGATGGCCGCCATCGGCTTGAGGAACTCCAACGGGTCGGTGTCGGCCAGGTCGGCCTCAACGCCGAGGGTCACCATGGTGTCCAAGTAGGCCTGCCACAGCCGCTTGTGCCACAGGCCCAGGTACGGGCCCGACTCCAAGCGCCGGCCTCCGACGCCGTGCATCCCGGGCCGCCCGCCAGCGCTGGATCCGCAGCATGGCCGCCTCGCCGACTGGCACGCGGCCTCGCGCGACGTGCCTCGTGCACGGGCCGGGTTGAGTACGGCTACTCAGGCCCCCGCGGCACCCGGTGATCCATTCTTCTCGCAACCGCCCCACCCGCACGAAGACCCGAGGACGACCACACCATGGCCCCCACCGCCCGCCTCCGCCGGATCCGCAGCCTGCTGGCCCCCGCGTTCGACAACCCCCTCTCCCTGGCCTACCTCGCCGTCGTCGCGGCCGTGGCCGGCCTCTTCGTACACTCCGCCCTCACCACCCACGACCTCTCCTTCTCCGGCCTGTACCTCCTCGTCGTCACCGCACCCATCGGCATCCTCACCATCCCCGCCCACTTCCTCCTCTGGGACAACCCCGTGGCCGCCCCGGCCGTGATGCTCGCCCTCGCCCTGGCCGCCGCCCTCGTCAACGCCTCCTTCCTCGGACACATGCTCCGCGCCAACCGCCGCCCCACCGCCCACGCCTGACACCCGGCCAGCCAGCCGTAGCCACACCCGTGCCCACAGGCCAGGCCCGGTCGGCGAACTCGGCCGAGGGCAGCGGGCCGCCTCTCCGGAACCGCGGCGCCCACTCAGCCGGGCAGCCGCAGCCCAGTCGAGCGGATCTGGTTGCCGAGCTGTTGCCGGTCGCACTCCCATCGCCCGGTTGATCTGCGGGAGGATCACCCGCGGCGGCTGGTGGAACAGCCTGCTCAAGGCGCCACAGTCATCCGGCGCCGGGGCGCCCTACACCCGAAGGTGTCATCACCCGTTGACCGCGTCCCCCGACCGTCCCTGCCAGTAGGCGAGGTGGCTGCGTGTGGCGAGGGTGCCGTAGTGGCCGGGGCCCATCACCCGCAGAACCTCGGGGAGCAGCTCTTCGAAGACCGCCACAGCGCCCGCCACGTCCCCCACCTCACCCCGCCACAGGGAAACGTTGTGCCGGGCGGTGAGGGTGTGGGGCTGGTTGGGGCCGAGGCGGTGACGGGTGGTGAACGGGCTCGGCCGTCCACTGGACCTGACCGTCCCTCAGCCGCGCACCGGCCGCCGCCAACCCGGCCGGACCGCGGCCGCCCGCACCGCCGAGGTCCGTCTCCCAGCGCCGACTACGACTGACGGGCGGCTGGTACGACAGCTCCCGCTCAGCGCTGCTCCAGCACCACCCGAATCGCACCGGGCAAACCCTGCGTGGTCGGGCCGCGCAGCCGGACGTCGTATCCGCGCTCCTCACCCGCATCCCCCTCCTCCCCAGCCCGAAGCCCCGAAGCAGCGCCGCGTTGAGGGGAGGCGAGGTAGGCGGCGGCGAGGCGGGCCCAGGGCGGGTCGATGGCACGGCCGAGCTGCTCGGCCTGGTTCCGGAGGCGGTCAGAGGTGGTGGACGGTGCTGCTGTTCTCGGTCCATAGCCAGTTGACGACGGGGGTGTGGCGCTTCTTCGCCGCGTTGCGGGCCTTGGGCAGGCCGGCGAGGGCCTCGGTGACGGCGGTGGGGAGTTCGGTGAGGTCTGCGGGGATCGGGATGCGCAGGATGAGGTGCTGCTTGGTGTGGGTGAGCAGGAGGTCGCCGGTGGGGGTCGCGGTGAGGAGTTCGAAGTTGGTGAGGGCCTTGAACGGGGCCCGGTCGGTGGGGAGTTTGGCGTGCAGGGTGCCGTCGGCGGTCCAGGCGTAGAGGCCGTAGCGGTTGAGGTGGAAGGCGCGGCCGCGGTGCGGGTCTGCGGTCAGACGGTAGTGGGCGCCGTTGTAGGGGCTGTCGGCGTGCAGGTCCAGGCCGCCGAGTTCGCCTTGGTGGTTGCCGTGGTCGTCGAGGAGAGTGAAGGAGAAGGCCTGGCCGCGGCTGCCGGAGCGGTAGGTGCCGCCGAAGACGGGGACGGCGTACAGGTCGTCGGCCAGCGGGACGGGGCGGGACAGGAAGGCGCCGTCCTCCCGGAAGTAGCTGCGGCCGAACCGCGCGGACATCGTCTCGGTGAGTGTGGGCAGTGGCCGGTTGTCGAAGAGCACCGGGTCCTCGCCGTACCGGACGTGGGCGATGGCGTCGTTCTCCGTCTGGCGCTTGGTGGAGTCCTTGAGGGTGGCAATCGCCCGCAGGACGGGCTTGTGGCCCGGGGCGAGGTGGTCGCCGGGTGCGGAGACGGCGATCAGGTTGCCGCGGGGGTAGCCCCAGTTCTCCAGGCGGTGCTCGGAGGTCAGGCACAGCAGCCGCCCGCCGGGGGTGACGGAGACGGTGGCGGCGAACGGGTCGTCGGTCTGCGGCTCGTCGCTCCAGCTGGGCCGATCGTCCATGTGCCAGGCGGCCAGCAGCCGGTCCAGTTCCGGGGTGAACAGGTGGGTGTTGCCGGGCTTGCCGCTCAGCACGAGCGTCCCGTCGGGGAGCAGCGTCAGGCTCTCGCTGCGGCGGACCGTCGAGGTCGGGCCGGCACCGCCCGGCGCCTCGTGCGTGATCACGGCGGTGGTCCGGGTGTCGCCGTCCGGGCCGTGACGGGTGATCAACTGGCAGATGAAGTCCCGGCCGTCGTCGACCCCGCCATAGCGGGTTTGCCGCCACAGACCGCTGAGTACGTACGTCTCACCGTCCGGGGTACCCACGGCGTGCCGCACCGCACGGCGCCAGTCGCCTGCTTCCGGTTCCAGACCGGTGGCGCTGACCAGGGACGCGGGGACTGTGACCGGGAAGATCGTCATGGGAGACATCCTCGCCCACGGTTGTGACACCTCCGGCCCCCAGGGCCGGGCCGCCCCAGCCAGCAGTTTGACAAGCCGTCACGCTCACCCGGGCCGTCCTGCTCGACGGTCAGCGCGGTGCGGCTCCTGCCGAGCAGTCACCGCTGCCAGTGCTGGCCACCGTCCCGCCCGGCCCAATCGCCACCAGGGCCCAGCACTGGCAGCGGCGAGACGGAGGTGGGGGGGTGGAGTCCGTTCATGCGCTCCTTGTGTCTATCCTTCCGAGGTGATCAGAACGCTGCTCCTGCCATTCCGAACTGCTCGGCTGGACCGAACCTACGGCCGCACGGAGCTGATAGCCGCCCGCGATGCCATCCGGCGCGGCGACACATCATCCGTGGTCCATGCGATGGCAGATTTCTCCGACCATAACGTCAGGGCTGATATTGCCTACGTGGCGGCCGAAGAACTGGTGCGTCTGCACGGGACGGAAATCCCCACCTCACTCCAGCACTCGTTTGAGAACCTGGCAGACGACGCGAATTCCTGGACGCTTCGCGGAGCCCATGAGGTTCTGAGGGCATGGCAGATTCGCGGGTATGCGCGGGCCAGCCAGACGGACCAAGCCGCGTTCCGCGGGTTCCGGGACACCCTCCACGGCGCCGAGCAGATCTGCTACACAGCCGCAGGTTACGCTCCCGAGGACCCGCTGCCATGGGTCCTTCTCGTGCACATGGCCCGAGGCCAGCAGATCGGCCCCCGCCGGACGCTGGAGCGGTTCGCCGAACTGGACCGCCGCAGTCCAGCTCACCTGCACGGAAACGAGCAGATGGTCCTCTCCTTGTCCCCGAAGTGGGGCACCCCGTTCCCGGTGCTGCAGAACGCCATCGAGGAGCAGCGCAGCACCGCTCCGGCCGGATCGCCCGTGCACCTGAACATCGTGCAGGCCTACATCGAGCTCTGGTTCGACGCCCCCGCCAGTGAGCGGCTCGGGGTGACTGCCAAGTACTCCATACGAAACACGATCGAAAAGGCCGTCGACGGATGGCTTGAGCACAGGAACACCGAAGGCCAGCACGCACTGCACAACTACTGCGCCTTCTGGTATTCACTCACGGGACAGCACGACCGGGCAAAGCCACATTTTGAGGCAGCAGCTGGATATGTCAAGGCATTCCCCTGGTCCTACCATCTGTTCCCGGTGCGCAGCTTCCAGAAGAGCAGCCGGGCGGCCAGGAAAGCCTGAAAAGAGCGTTCTGCCCTGGCCAGGGTGTTCGGTGATTGCTGCGGGGACGGTCACCACTACATCATCACCGCGGTCGATGAGCTCCCGGACGACTTCCGCTCCGACCCCCTGGGCTCACGCGAGCACGTCGCGGTCGCCCTGCGCGAGCGGATCCCCGGCATCGACCTCACCGATCCGGCCTGGGGACACCTCGCCGGCCCGGCCTGGTCCGTCGAGGTGAACATCGGCTCCGACGACCCCGTCGAATCGATCATGCTGCACGTCCGGGGCACCGGCTGTGACGCCCTGAGGGCCGTGTTCCGGATCGCCGACGCGGCCGGCTGCCGGGTCCTCGACATCGCCGAGGGCATCTTCCTTGCCTCGCACGACGCTGCCACGAGCTCGCACGCCTTCCAGGACTACCGGGACGGCGTCATGCGCGAGGCCTGACCAACCCAGCCCACAGCGGCGTGCGTTCGCCTGACCAGGTGACTACTTGTCACACCGGGCAGGGAGATCAGATGTCTGCCCACAAGGCATTCGACTGACCGTCAGAACGGATCTCGGCGGCTCTGGCGCGAGTCCCGTGATCGGCGCGATCCCCTGGTCAGCCCGTGGTGGCCATAGGGCATGCTGGTGCGGTGAGTGATCCCCAGACAGAGTGGCAGGCGTGGCTGAATGGCCTGTATGCCAAGTCGCAGGCCCTGGCGCTGTCGTTGCGTGCCCAACTCGATGCTCTTGGTACGGCTGACGCTGCGGACTGGGTCAGGTCCGAGTTGAGCGAGGACTTGCCGCAGCTCGCCCGGTTCATGCTGCTCCGAAGCCTGTGGCGAAGTCCAATCAACGACTGGGCCGATCCGGGTGCGCTCGATCAACTCCCAGCCGCCAAGCGGCTCCTTGCCGCCGGCGCGGACCGGGCCGACCTGGTTCTCCTGGCTCGGGCAGTGGCCTATGAGGCGGTGTTCACGACGCTTGACGAGCTTGACGCCGGCGGTGATGTGAACGCCTCGGGCGTCGATGTCGGCTGGAGGGTGATGGAGACCGGGGAGGACCTCTCTCCGACGGGGCGCGTCCTCGCGGGTCTGCACGAGGATCTCCTCACGATGGATCCCAGTGGGCGTGACGGAGCTGACCTGTGGCGATAGGGCAGTCCCCTGACTGACTGCCCAGCCCTCACGGCCGGGTGAGGAGCACGCGCCTGCGGAGGAGGTCGAGCTTCGCTCGGCCGAACATCTGGCGCTTGATCATCTTGATGCGGTTGGCGTGCCCCTCGACCGGGCCGGAGCTCCAGCGGAGCGTGAGGCCGGCCAGGACGGCGTCCCAGTCCTTGCGCAGACCGGTGGCGAACTTTCGCAGTTCAGGCAGGACGCTGCTCTCGGCATCCGCGGTCCACTGCTCAAGTTCTTCCCGGCTCCGGCGGTTGACGAGGATGGAGGCGAACCGGGTGACGAGGTCGCAGGCGGCGTCCAAGTCTGGGCTGCGGTCGCGGAGTTCCTTCAGGACGACGCGGTCAGCTTCTGACCGGTTGTCAGGGTGGGTGAGGATCAGCCAGGTCACCTCGCGGACCTTGGGGATCGGCGTGTGGGTGGTCGGCTTGGCGTTCTCACGCAACCGGTGCACGAAGCGGCGCACGGTCCGCTCGCTGACGGTCAGTCCGCGGTGGAGGCGGTCGGCGCTGTAGCAGCCCTCGTTGAAGCGGGCGATCAGGTAGGCGGCATGGCCGTCCAGACTGCTCTGCCGGCCATTGGGCCGCGAACCGATCAGCTCCTCGGGGGTGGCCGCGCGCATGAACCTGCGGACGGTCTTCGGGTCCAGGCCCAGTTCGGCGACGATCTCCTTGTGGCGGACGCCCTAGCTCACCAGCGCGTGCACGGCCGCATGCCGCGCACGGGTTCGCTGAACCCGCCGCCCGTCGGCCACCTCGGGCAGCACCACTTCCTCCGTCTCAGGCGCGGGCGACACCCACTGCTGGCGGAAGCGGGCGACGGCTCGCTCGGCCGCCTCGCCAAGGTTCTGCCACAGGTGGAACCTGTCCGCGACCTGCGTGGCGGTGCCGGCACCGCGGTCCGCGCCCTCAGCGTAGTAGCGGGCCCGGTCGCGGCAGATCACCTCGACTCCGGGGTGCTCGGTGAGCCAGGCGGCAAGGCCGTCGGCGGACCGCTCGGGCAGGACATCGACCGGACGGCGGCCTTCAATATCGATCAGGACCGTGCCGTAATGGTGACCCTTGCGCAAGGCGAAGTCGTCGACGCCGAGCACGCGCACCGACTCGGTGGCCGGGTCCGGCAGCGCGCGGATCAGGCGGATCAGAGCGTCCCGGCCGACGCCGACCGCCAGGTGCTCGGCCAGCCGGGCACCGGCCCGGCCGCCCAGCGCCAGGGCGACGGCCTCACGGACCTTCCGCAACGGCACCGTGCACCGGCCGTACCGGAACGTCAGGCCCGGGATCTGCTCGGCGAAGGTCCGCTTCCCGCACTCCGCGTTGTCGCAGAAGAACCGGCGGACCCGCAGGTGCAGCACCAGCTCCTGCCCGCAGACCGCGGTGCCGCCGATCCACCGCTCGTGACCGCTGTGAACCCGCTCGGACCAGGCCCCACAGCCCGGGCAGCTCGCGCCGGCCGTCCGGCCCCGGGCGTGAACACGGACCGACCGGCCAGCCGATCCGACGAACTCGACGTGCAACAACGCGAACTGAGGGAACAGGACGGCCAGAAGGTCAGCAACAGACACTCGTCATGATCGCCAACTGGCAGCATCCCCGGGTGGCTTTCACGGAACGTGCGCCCCGGCCGTTTACAGGAGTCGCCTCCCAGGACGGTCCGCGCCCTGTGCGGGCTGGGTGGTGGTCCGGGATGGCGGGGTGTGAAAATTCGTGCAGGTCACCGCTCATATGCCGGGTTCCGAGCGGTTCCGGCCGAGGCCGACGGTGAGCGGACGGAAGGACAGAAGAGCGTGGGAACGTACGGAACCGGGCTGTACTCGGACGACACCGCGTGCGATGTCCGTGATGCGTACCGCGAGGCTCTGGAAGCGGGAGCGGATGCGGAGGAAGCCCGGGCACGGGTGCTGAATGCCTTCGCCGAGGAACTCTCCGATCCGGACGAGTACGTCGTGGTGCGGCTGACACTGGCGGACACCCAGTTCAGGCTCGGTCGGCTGAGCGAGCCCGCCCGGCAGGAAGCCCTTGCCGTGCTGGATGCCGGCGGCGACCTGGAACGCTGGGAGGAAGCCGGGGCCGCGGAGGTACGCCGACGTGCTGCCGTCCTGCAACGGCTCCGAGCCCGCCTGGAGAGCCCGCAACCCGAACCACGTCCGGTCCGTGTCCGCCGCCCGAAACCGGCGCGGACCGTCCCCGGCCGGGTGTACGCGTACCGGGCAAGGAGCGGGCAACCGTACCTGATCCGGGTGGTCGGCACTGCGGACGTGGGCTGCTCGACGGGCCCGGTCGTCCGGTTCCTCGACCATCCAGGGCCCGGCCTGCCGGAGGCAGCCCACTTGGCGGAGATCCCCGAGCGGCGCTACCACCCAAGCTGGAAGCGGACCGAGGTGATCATCGCGGACGACGGCGTAACCGCACGCGAGCACGCCGGGCTGATCCTGGTCGGCGAGCACGCCCACACGCCACCGCCCCCGTCCCCCAACGGCCGGACGGTCTCCACCTGGACGCAACTCTGTGCGTACGTGGAGACCCGCGACAACCTGGCCCCGACCGGCAACTGACTCGGTGTAGCTCGCCGTGACTGCCAACTGGCAACACCTGTGGGCGACTTTCACGGAATCCGCGCCAGAGTCATCTCGGCGTGTCCACTGACACCTACGCGACAATCCTCGTCGACGTGACCACCCGTCGCCCTGTCGACGTCCTGGCAAACCGGGCCGCCAGCACCTTCGCCACCTGGCTGCGAGACCATCCGGAGGTCCGGGTCGTCTGCCGCGACCGTGCCGGCTCGTTCCGCGAGGGGGCCCAGGCTGGAGCCCCGTAGGCCGTGCAGGTGGCGGATGCCTGGCATCTGCTGAACAACCTGGCCCAAGCGGTCGAGCGCGTCATCGGACGACACCGCGTCGACCTGCGAGAGCCCCTCACCTCACACGGCGAAGGCTACGGCTCCGCCCGGTCGGCGGTGCTGCAGTCGCGATGCTCGCAAGCACAAGACCCGCACCACAAGCACCAATTGGGCACGATCTCCGGGCCGACCGATCCCATAGGACTCACCGGCCCGCTCGGCCGGCCGGGCGAAGGGCTCGTGGGGCGGACGCGGCGGCCTCACGCCGAGCTTGCCACCTGTACCCAGGTACGGGTTTACCGTCGTAGACGTCCCCGGCGTGCACCGCGTACGGGGAGACACGAGGAGCGGGGCCGATGACGGAGCTGAACTGGGTGCCGGCCTCGTGCACCCTGCCGACGGTGGAGCAGCCGCTGCGGGTGGCCGAGTGGGACGCGCTGTTCGCCGACCGCCTGACCACGGTTTCCCGACCGGACCGGCTCCGGCTGAACCTGTTGCTCGCCGGGGGCGAAGGCATCGAGGAGCAGGTGCGGGAGTTGGCGGGGCGGGAGAGCGGGTGCTGCTCGTTCTTCACCTTCACCGTGACCCCGGTCGACGGCGAGGTGCAGCTCGGCGTCGCGGTCGACCGATCCCACGAGGCGGTGCTGACCGCCCTGCACGACCGGATCCGCGCCGACGGCGGCCGGCCGTGAGCGCCGAAGGGCTGCGCTCGGGCCAGGTCGCCGCTGCGGCCGGGGTGAACGTCCAGACCCTGCGCTACTACGAGCGCCGCGGCCTGCTGGCGGAGCCGACCCGCTCCCCCGGCGGCCACCGCCTCTACGACGAACGGGCCGTCACCGCCCTGCGGGTGATCAAGGCCGCCCAACGGCTCGGCTTCACCCTGGAAGAGATCGCCGAGCTGCTGGAGACCGGCCGCCATCGCCACGGCCGCCCCGTCCCCGGACTCCAGGAACGGGCCCGCGCCAAGCTCGCCGAGGTCGAGAAGAAGATCGCCGACCTCACCACCATCCGCGAAGCCCTGACCACCGCGCTCGAGGCCGGCTGCGACGACCTCACCCGGTGCGCCGGGATTGCCTGCTGCCCGATCCCCTTCACCGACCTCGCCGAGGACCGGCGGCCAGGCCAGGTGCAGGTCACGGACGCGACGAAGCTCCCCTTCGCCGACCGGGGTCGGTGAAGGGGAGCTTCGTGGTCTGCCGGCTCTGACCGTGGGTCAGATGCTGAGGACCTGGCCGGGCAGGATCATGTCGATGTCGCCACCGATGACCTGGGCGTTGTTGCTGTACAGGGTGGTGAGGTTGACGCCGTGGGCGGCGGCGATGGCGCCGAGGGTGTCGCCGCTCTTGACGGTGTAGCTGCCACCGGTGCTCTTCTGCACCGGCGCGGCCGGAGCGGTCTTCTCGACGGGCTTGCGCTCGGTGCCGCGCGAGGCGGCCTGGGTGTCGTTCTTCGGCGCGGCCTTGGTGCTCTGGTCGGCCTGCTTGGTGGACTTCGCCGGGGCGGTGGTGTCGGTCTGGGCCGGGGTGCCGCCCTTGGTGAGGCCGGCCTTGACGGAGCACACCGGCCAGGCGCCGGGGCCCTGGGAGGCGAGGACCTTCTCGGCAACCGCGATCTGCTGGCCCTTGGTGGCCTGGGCGGCGGAGGACGCGTACTGGGTGCCGCCGTAGGCCGCCCAGGTGCTCGGGGTGAACTGCAGCCCGCCGGAGAACCCGTTGCCGGTGTTGATGTTCCAGTTGCCGGTGCTCTCACACTGGGCGACGGAGTCCCAGGTCGAGGAGGACGCGGCGGAGGCCGAGGTGGCCGTGACGAGGCCCGCAACCGGAAGGGCGGCCACAGCGCCGCCCATCAGGACCATCCGCAGGCGGTT
>NZ_JBSGEL010000096.1:0-15544 GCF_053602875.1 Kitasatospora sp. NPDC004289
GCTACACCCAGCCCGCGATCACCCAGCAGATGAAGGCGCTGGAGCGCGAGGTCGGCGTCCCGCTGTTCACCCGGGCCGGGCCAGGCCGCTGCCGCGCTCGCGCAGGCTCGTCCTGGAGGCCCTGGTCCTGCTGGCCGCCGTGGGCGGGCTGGTCTCCCTGCGCGGCCGGGGGGCCTTCAGCGGCGAGGGCATCGACCTCCAACTGGCGCTGGTGCCGGTGGTGTTGGCGCTGGTGCTGGTGGTGGCGCTGATCCGGGTCCTGCCGGCGCTGCTGCTGCGCGCCACCCGCTGGGCCCGCCGGTCCTCCGGTGTGGTGCCGCTGGTGGCCCTGGCGAGGGCCGGGGCGCAGAGCGGTGCCGCCGCCCTCGCCCTGCTGGTGCTGGTCCTGGCGATGGGCAGTGGAGTCTTCGGCGGCATGGTCGCGCGCTCCCTGGAGGGCAGTCGCGCCCAGAGCGCCGACTGGCGCACCGGCGGTGCGCCGACCGCCCTGGTCGGCCCGCGGGCCCGGCTGCCCGAGGACCTGTCGCAGGTGCGGACGGTGGGCCGGCAGGTGCTGGTCACCGGCGCCAGCGGCGAGCTGACCGCCCAGGAGAGCGGTGCCACCGTCCCGTCGGCCGAACTGGTCGCCCTGGACGCCGACGCCCTGCGCGCCGCGGTGCCCACCTCGCCGCTGGCCGCCGCCCTCACGGCAGCCCGTGAGGCAGGGCCGGCCGAGGACGGCACCGCTTCCGACGGCACTGCTTCCGACGGGACCGCTTCCGCCGCTGGATCCGGCGCAGCAGAGCGGGTATGGACGGCGCTGGCCGATCCCGCGCTGGCCCGCTCGTTCCCCGACGAGGTCCTGGAGGTGGCGGCCTTCGGGACCACCAACTTCCGGGTGCGGGTGGTCGGGGCGCTGCCGCCGGCAGCCCTGCGCGACCCGGTCCTCGGGCCGGTGCTGGGCAGCGAACGGGCACCCGCCGCCCTGCTGGTCTTCACCGATCCGTCGGCGCAGCGGCAGCTGCCCACCACCGGCGGGCACCCGTCCGCCCTGCTGCTCCACCCCGCCGACGGCGGGCCGCCGGTCGACCGCTCCGCCGTCAGCGCCGCCGCGGCCGGGGCGCTGGCGCCGGGCGGTGTGGTCGGCCCGGCGGTGGAACTCCGCGCGCACGAGCAGGAGTTGGCGGTGCTGCGCGGCGACGGGCTGGCCCGCTCGCTCCGCCTGGCCTTCCGGCTCACCACCGGCACCGCGCTGCTGCTGGCCCTCGGCGCGGTCGCCCTGGAGTTGGTGCTCAGCTCGGCCGAGCGTGCCCGCACCACCTCCTACCTGCGCACGCTGGGGCTCGGCGGTGCGAGCCTGACCGCGCTCCAACTGCTGCAGCTGCTACCGCTGTTCGCCGCCTCGGCGATCGGCGGCACCGCGCTCGGGGCGGTGCTCCCCGCCGCACTCGGCCCGGGCCTGGAGCTGCGGGCCCTGACCGGCGGACCGTTCGAACCGGCCGTCCAGGTCGACTGGACGACCACGGCGGTGCTCGGCACCGCACTGGCGGCGCTGCTCCTCGGCGCCGCCGCTCTGGAGGCGGCGATCGTCCGCCGACGCGGCCTCGGGGCCGTGCTGCGACTGGGGGAGGCCCTGTGACCGTCCGAGCTGCCGAACTGCCGGAGAACCGCACCACGACCGCCGCCGGCGCGGGGCGGTCCGCCGCGCCGATGGTGACCTGCGAGAGCCTGGTGCGGATCTACCGCACCGGCACGGCCGGGCGCCGGAGCACCGAGGTACAAGCCCTCCAGGGCCTCGACCTCACCGTCCAGGAGGGCGAACTCCTCGCCCTGGTCGGGGCGTCGGGCTCCGGCAAGTCCACCCTGCTCGGCATCCTGGCCGGCCGGGACACCCCGAGCGCGGGCACCGTCCGGGTCGCGGGGACCGACCTGTCCGCGCTCGGGCGCCGGGGCCGTACGGTCTACCGGCGCCGCACCGTCGGGGTGGTGCGGCAGCAGACCGCCAGCAACCTGCTGCCGTACCTGACGGCCCGTGAGAACGTCCAGCTGCCGATGGCCTACGCGGGCCTGCCGCGCCGTCAACGGGCCACCCGGGCCCTGGAGCTGCTCGACCTGATGGGCATCGCCCGGCTGGCCGGGCGCACGCCGGGCACGATGTCGGGCGGCGAGCAGCAGCGGGTCGCGATCGCCGTCGCCCTGGCCAACCGTCCGCAGCTGCTGCTCGCCGACGAGCCCACCGGCGAGCTGGACAGCGCCACCTCCGAGGAGGTCTTCGGCGCCCTGCGCGCGGCCAACACCGAGCTCGGCACCACCGTCCTGATCGTCACCCACGACGCCTTGGTGGCCGACCAGGTCCGCCGCACGATCCGCATCCGCGACGGGAGGATCTCCACCGAGGTGCTCCGGCACGCCGAGCAGGCGGGCACCGCGCCGGGCACCCCGCCGGCCGGTCAGGAGTACGCCGTCCTCGACCGGGTCGGCCGCCTCCAACTCCCGCGCGAATTCACCGAATCGCTCGGCCTGGCGCACCGGGTCCGGCTGGTCCTGGAGGAGGACCACATCACCGTCTGGCCCGACCGGCACCACCCGTCCGGGCCCGACCGGCACTGAGCTCGTGCTGCATCCGTCAGGCTCGAACTTCAACTCGAACATGAGCACCGGGTCGGGAACTCGCCAGACGCGGCGGCGGCCCCTGCCTGATCCTCAGCTGCGATCAAGGAGACAGGCTCAGTCTTCCGGGGTCATTTCCCCGGATGCCCGTCCGGCCGTCGGGACGCGTTGCTGGGTGCAGACGGGCAGGGGACTTCGTTTCGCCGCGACGCCAGTCCCGCGGCTCAGCCGCTGGCCGCGAGCTCGATGCATGGTGCCTGTTCAGCCCCAACCACCGGCTCGACGACGAGAGGGGCGAACTGGTCACCCCCTGGACCTTCTTTGTCCAGGCACTTCGGGTCGGCGCCGGTGAACCGTTCTTCGCACCAGGTCCCGATGCGCTCCGCGAGGTCCGCTGCCGGCTCAGACGGAGACGGGCACTCGGTCACCACCTCGGGGTGCAGCAAGCACGGCTCGGGCAGGTACTTGCCATGCCTCGACCTGTCCGCGGGTTGCGGTGGTTTCACGCAGATCCGGTCAGGGCCAGGATTCCCGATCCTCATCATCGAGCGCCACGCTGTCAAGGCACAGGTGTACGTTCCTGACAGCTCGCTGTCGGTGTGCCTGCATATGCTCGCCACGACTGAGTGGGAGGAACGCAGTGGAAGATCAGAGGGCCATCGCGGCGCTGGTGGAGGTCATGCCGGCAGATCTCGGGGCTGATGAGGAGGTCGACTGGACCGAGGCGGAGGCTCGGTGGGGAACGCGCTTTCCGCGGGACTACATGGCCTTCATGTCCGTGTACGGCGGGGGTTCATTCGATGGGCTCTCCGTCCTGATGCCCCTTCCCAAGGAGTACATCCAGTGGGACCCGGGGACGCTGGAGGAAGAGACCGAGAACGCGCGCTACACCTGGGAGATGGTGGGCGGTCAGGAAGGTCTCGACATCGACCCCGCCCACATCCTTGCTTGGGGGGTCACTTCGGGTGCGGACATCCTGTGCTGGTTGACCACCGATCCCGACCCCGACCGCTGGCCCGTTCTGGTCTGTGGCCGGCACACCCGAGAGGACTTCACCGTCTTCCCCGGCGGCATGGTCGAGTTCCTTCGCAAGTTGCTCCTCAACGAGTACGAGCCCTATCCGGTCAGCCTCGATCTGCGCGACGCGCAGCCTCGTTACGTGCACTGGCTCGAGATGCAGCGCCGGTGGAGGGCAGAGCGGGAGTCCCTCGGTCACGAGGTCGGCGCGTAGCCGTGGTCGTCGCCAGGGTCGTCTCCTGCTGGAAGTTCGGGCACGGTCACCGCCGGGCGCCGACCGGTGGGGCGGCCGGCTGGGCGTCAGCCGCGGAGGTAGGCGAGGACGGCGAGGACCCGGCGGTGGTCGGTGTCGGCCGGGGGGAGGTCGAGTTTGGCCAGGATGTTGCCGATGTGCTTGGCGACCGCCGCCTCGCCGACCACCAGGCGGGCGGCGATGGCGGCGTTGGAGCGGCCCTCGGCCATCAGTGCCAGCACCTCGCGCTCCCGGGAGGTCAACCGCTGGAGCGGTGCGCGCTGGTGGCCGAGGAGCTGCCGCACCACCTCGGGATCGATCACGGTGCCCCCGGCCGCGACCCGTTCGACCGCGTCGACGAACTCCTCCACCTCGCCGACCCGGTCCTTCAGCAGGTAGCCGACCCCGGCGCCGCGCCCGGAGTCGAGCAGCTCGGCGGCGAAGGTCTGGCCGACGTACTGGCTCAGCACCAGGACCGCCAGCGAGGGTCGCTCGCCGCGCAGGGCGACGGCGGCCCGCAGCCCCTCGTCGGTGAAACCGGGCGGCATCCGGACATCGGTCACCACGATGTCCGGGTCGTGCTCGGCGACCGCCGCGAGCAGTGACGGGGCGTCACCGACGGCGGCCACCACAGTGTGCCCGAACCGCTCCAGCATGCCGACCAGTCCGCCGCGCAGCAGTGCGGCGTCCTCGGCCAGTACCACTCGCACGCCTGTCCGTACCCCCGCCCGTTCGCCCACGCGCTCGTCTATACGCTCGGACAAGGGATCTCCACGGTGATCACGGTCGGCCCGCCGGTCGGGCTCGACACCGACAGTGTGCCGTCCGCCGCGGCCGCCCGGTCGGCCAGCCCTGCCAGGCCGGTCCCGGCCGCCGGGTCCGCCCCGCCGGCACCGTCGTCGTGCACCTCCACCACCAGCAGCTCGCCGAGCAGCCGCCCCCGCACCTCGGCCCGGGTGGCGCCGCTGTGCCGGGCCACGTTCGCCAGCGCCTCGGCCACCACGAAGTACGCGGTCGCCTCCACCGAC
Organism: Kitasatospora sp. NPDC004289; assembly: GCF_053602875.1. NCBI lineage: Bacteria > Bacillati > Actinomycetota > Actinomycetes > Kitasatosporales > Streptomycetaceae > Kitasatospora > Kitasatospora sp. NPDC004289. Next base: position 4,867 of record NZ_JBSGEL010000096.1, read on the forward strand.
GCGGGCATCCGGCCGGGCAGGGCGACGTCCACGGAGACCGGCACCGGCGAGCGGCTGGCCACCTCGGTGGTGGCGGCGGCCAGGCCCCGGTCGGTCAGCACCTGCGGGTGCACGCCGCGGATCAGTTCGCGCAGCTCGGCCAGCGCCAGCCGGGCCTGCTCATGTGCCTCGGCCACTCCCAGCGCGGCGGGCGAGCCCGCCGGCAGGTCCAGCCGGGCCATCCCGAGGGCGATGGTGAGCGCCACCAGCCGTTGCTGGGCCCCGTCGTGCAGATCGCGCTCGATGCGGCGCCGCTCCACCTCGAAGGCATCCACCAGCCGAGCCCGTGACCTGGACAACTCGCCTATTCGGGCGCCGAGTTCGGCCTCCCTGGGCGAGAGGACGGAGCGGGCGAAGGCGGCCCGCGCACCCGCCCAGACGGTGACCGGGAAGGCCGCCACCAGCAGCAGCACCGGAATCGCCAGCAGCAGGAACGCGGTGCCGTACCAGGGGATGAAGGGGTCGACCACGATCTCGATCCCGGCCATCACCGGCAGGGCGAAGGAGGCCACCAGCACCCCAAGGTCCAACCACCACAAGGCCAGCACCGACACCGCCACGTACCCGAGTTCGCGCCAGGTCTGCTGCTCGCGCAGCCGGGTGTGCAGCCAGCCGCGCACACCCGGCCGGTCCGGTGCGCGGTGCGGGTCGGGCGCCGGATCGAGGTCGACCAGCCGCAGCCGCCAGCGCTCCAGCCGGGCCACCGCCACCCCGGACAGGCCCGCCGCGAACAGCAGCGCGAAGCCGACCAGGAAGATCGTCAGCAGCGCCCCGCCCGCCAGCAGGCCCAGCAGCACCGCCCCCGTCGCCGCACCGGTGAGCACCCCCGACACCAGGTACCCGAGCGACCGCCAGGGCCAGGAGGAGGCCAGGAAGTGCACCGGATTGCGGGTGATGGCCTGCCAGGCGGTCCGTACGGTCACCCGGCCGACTCTAGCGAGCCCCTCCGGCGGCCACAGTAGTGCTGGCTCTACCCCCGCGACTCCAGCCCGGGCCCGTGAAACGTGCCGTTCGGGCCGGTTGGCTGGGGCCCATGACGATCCATCGGACAGAACGGGCCCAGGCGGCGCCGGTGAACGGAACGCAGGCCGTGAGCCTGCGCGCCGTCCACCGGGTGCACGGAACGGGCGAGAACGCGGTCACGGCCCTGGACGGGGTGAGCCTCGGCTTCCCGGCCGGCAGCTTCACGGCGGTGATGGGCCCCTCCGGCTCGGGCAAGTCGACCCTGCTGCACTGCGCGGCCGGCCTGGAACGCCCCACCGCGGGCACGGTCACGGTGGCGGGCACCGACCTCGGCCCGCTCGGCGAGCACCAGCTGACCCTGCTGCGCCGCGAGCGGATCGGCTTCGTCTTCCAGTCCTTCAACCTGGTCTCCTCGCTCACCGCCGAACAGAACGTCGCCCTCCCGCTGCGCCTGGCCGGCCGGAAGCCGGACCGCACGGCCGTGCGCGCCGCGCTCGCCGAGGTCGGGCTCGCCGACCGTGCCGGGCACCGGCCCGGCCAGCTCTCCGGCGGACAGCAGCAACGCGTCGCCATCGCCCGGGCGTTGGTCACCGGCCCCGAGGTGATCTTCGCCGACGAGCCGACCGGCGCCTTGGACACCGCCTCCTCGCGCGAGGTGCTCGCCCTGCTGCGCGGGGCCGTCGACCGGCACGGCCGCACGGTGGTGATGGTCACTCACGACCCGGTCGCCGCCGCCGTCGCCGACCGGGTGGTCCTCCTCGCCGACGGGCGGGTGGCCGACATCGCCCACGGCCTCGACGCCGCCGCCATCGCCACCCGGACCACCCTCGCGGCCCAGGCCGCGCCGACCGCCGCGCCGGGGGTCTGACGTGCTGTCACTCCCCGCCCTGCGCCACCGCTGGCCCGCCTTCGCCGCCACCTTCCTGGCCCTGTCGCTCGGCGTCTCCCTGATCACCGCCGCCCTGCTGGTGCAGCTCTCCGCCCGCCCCCGGGTCCCCGAACGGCTGGCCGGGGCCCCGCTGTACGTGCGCGCGGGCGAGGCGCCGTGGTCACCCGAGACCGTCCGGGAGCTGACTGCCCGCATCGCCGCCCTGCCGGGGGTCACCGCCGTGGTGGCAGACCGTCCCTTCCACGCCCAACTCCTGCGGGACGGGCGGCCCGTGGGCCGCGCGGAACGCGGCGAGCGGCAGGGCAACGCCTGGTCGGCGGCGGCCCTCGCGCCCTTCCCCCTGCGGAGCGGACGGCCTCCGGCCGAGCCGACGGACGTGGTGCTCGGCAGCTCGCTCGGAGTCCCCGCCGGTGCGACCGTGACCGTGCTGACGGCCGCCGGCCCGGCCCGACGGACCGTCACCGGCACGGTGGACGGCACCGGTCTGTACGTGGCCGACGCGGAGGCCGCCCGGCTCGCGAGTGGCGTCCGGCTGCTGGGGATCCACGCCCCTCCGGAGTCTGCCGTAGCGGTCGGTGAGGTGGTCGGCGAGGCCGGGGAGGTCCTCGCCGGTGAGCGGCGGACCGCGCTGGAGGAGCCCGGCCGGACCGCCGTCCGCGAGATCGGGGCCCAGGTGCTCTCGGCCACGGTCTCGCTGGCGGCCTTCTCCTCGGTTTTCGTGACCGCGTCCACCTTCGCCTTCTCGGCCGGGCTGCGGCGTCGGGAGTTCGGCCTGCTGCGAGCGGTCGGTGCGACGCCCCGTCAGCTCCGGCGCGCCGTCCTGGGCGAGGCCCTGGGCGTGGCGGCGGTCGCCGGGGCGGTCGGCGCGGCGGTGGGTACGGTGCTCGCGCCGGTGTTCGGCCGACTCCTCGTCGGTGCGGGCTTCGAACCGTCGGGCTTCACCACCGTGATCGCGGTCTGGCCCCCGCTGGCCGCCTGGGCGGCGGGCTTGCCGGTGGCGGCCGCCGGAGCCTGGTCGGCCGCGCGGAGGGCGGGGACGGCGGCGCCGTTGGAGGCCCTGCGCGAGGCGGCGGACGACCGGCGGCCGATGGGCCGGGGGCGGCGGATCGTCGGCGGACTGTTCGCGGTGCTCGGCGGCGGGTTGGTGGTGGCGCTGGTCGGGGCGGAGGGCCAGTCGCTGGTCACCAACTCCCTGCTGGCCGCGATGGCCCTGCTCACCGCCGCGACGGTGCTCGCCCCCGCCGTGGTGCCACCTGTCGTCCGGCTGGCCACCTGGCCGTTCGGGCGGAGCGGACGGCGTGGGTGGACCGGACGGCGTGGGGGAGCGACCGGGATGCTGGTCCGGGAGGGCGCGCTCGGTGCCGTCGGGCGGACCGCCTCCACGGCTGCCCCGGTGATCGTGACCGTCGGCTTCGCGGTGCTGATCCTCGGTCAGAGCGCGACCATGGCGGAGGCCTACCGCAGCCGCGGCACGGCTGCCGTCGAGCACCGGACGGTCATCCGCCCCGACGGCACCCCCGGCCTCTCCGACGCCGTCCTCGACGCCCTTCCCGCCGACCGGACGACGGCCTCCACCACGGCCGGCGTCCGGCTGGACGGCGCCGCGGGCTGGGTCAACGCGGTCTCCCCGGCGGCCTTCCGGCCCACCGTGCTGGCCGGTTCGCTGGCGGGGTTCGGCGCCCCGGGCACGGCGGTCGCGGCCGGGCCGACCACCCCTGACGGCGTGCCGGCCCGGGTCGGCGACACCGTGGCGGTCACCTTCGCCGACGGCCGGACCGTGCCGCAGCGCGTGGTCGCCGTGGTCGAGCCGCTCGACACCCCCGGCCTGGTCCTGCCCCGGGCCACCCTCCGGGCCCACGACCCGGACGCCCTCACCGCGTTGGTGTACGTCGACGGCCTCGCGCCGGAGGCCGTGCAGCCCGCGCTGGCGGGGTTGGGCGCTTCGGCGGTCCCGGGAGCGGATTACCGGTCCGACGCCTCGGCCCGCGACGACGAACTGGTCCGGATCTTCGTGCTGATCCTGATCGCGGTCTCGGTCGGATACACCGGGCTGGCGATCGTGAACACCCTGGTGCTGTCGGTCTCCGGCCGGCGCCGCGACTTCGCCGTCCTGCGCCTCTCCGGGGCCACGGCGGGCCAGGTCCGGCGGGTGGTCGCGGCCGAGGCCGCGCTGGTCGCCGCCACCGGAGCCGCCCTCGGCCTCGCCGTCGCCCTCGGCGCCCTGCTCGGCGTCCGCTCCGGCCTGGCCGCCGACCTCGGCCGCCCCGTCCGCCTGCTGATCCCGGCCGGCCCGGTCGTCACGGTCCTCGCCGCCTGCGTGGGCCTCGCGGTGGCGGCCGCCGTCGGTGCCGCCCGGCCGTCCCCGCACCGCCGGGACTGACGGACCGTCGGTCGGAGGGGGCGGGAGCGGGGGTTAGAGTCCAGGTCATGAACGTGGACAGGACCCAGTGGGACCAGATCGCCGCCCTCCTCCCGGAGGCGGCCGCAGCGGAGGTCGCGGACTGCTGGGAGAACGGCGAGCAGGAGGCCGGGCTCCGGCTGCTGGTGGAGGGACTGCTCGCCTTCCAGATACCCGTGGGTGAAGCGGACCGGGCCAGGATCGCCGTCCTCACGGAGCAGTGGGGCGTGCGCGAGCTCCTCGCACCGGGCCTGCTCCGCTGCCTCGGTGACGGGGCGTCGGCCCCCGTCCGCCTCCTCGACGCCGAGGCCGAGGGCGCCGAACTCCTCCCCGGCGGCCCCGACCTGCCCGGGCTGCTGCTGGCCCCCTGGATGCGCTGCACCCGCTGCGGCCACTACCTCCTGCGCGCCCACCGCTGGGAGGACTGGGACGACCTCTCCCACGACGCCGAGCACTACACCCTCGCCTCGGCCGACCGCTCCACCCTGCTGCGCACCTACCCGGCCGACGCGGTCACCGAGGCCTTCACCGAACTCCTCGACCACTGCCCGGCCGACCACCGGTAGCGCCGCCGGATCGCACGGACCGCGTCAGGCCGGCTCGCTGACGACGGCTCGACAGAGCTCCAGCAGCTCCTCGTCCCTCTCGACGCTCGCGAAGAACCCACCGCTGCGCCGCACCCGGGCCAGTTCGGCGCGGACCCGGGGCAGGGCGGGTGCGGCGGCCGTGCCCATCCCTCGCAGGCACCGGAGGACGGGGACGGCCGTCGAGTCGTTCTCCTCCCAGGCACTCAGGACGACGGGCACCAAGGCCTCGGCCTCGCCGGGGCCGCCGATCGCGTGGATCGCCGCCGCCGCGTCCACCCGGGTCCCGGCGAACCCGGCCGCAAGCTCCGCGCGCAGGAGGGGGAGTGCCGCGGCGGCGGGCCCGCCGATCCGGGCGAGCAGCTCGGCGGCCTTCCCGAATCCGGTGGTGCCGAGCAGGGCGGTGAGCCGCGGGACGACGCGTCCGGCGTTGCCCTCGATCTCCCACCGGGCCCGCACGGCGGCCAGGCGGAGGTCCGGGTCCTCGGCGTCCGCGAGCGGCCGGACCACCTCCAGGGCCGGTGCCGCACCGGTGCCGAGATCGGCCAGGGCGTTGACGACGGCCGCCGCGCCGCGCCACTGCTCGTGCCGGACGGCGGTCACCAGTGCGGCGGTGAGGGCAGGCACGGCCGCCGGGTCGCCGAGCTGACGCAGCGCCGCCAGCGGCCCGCAGGCGTCGGAGTAGTACCAGTCCTCGGAGAAGTCCGCTTCGGCCAGGCGGCGCGACAGCTCCGGCACCAACTCGCTCGAGGCCTGCGGGAAGTGGCCGAGGGCCGGAACGGCGCGCCAGAGGTCGGCCTCGCGGTCGAGCGCGCTCCGCAGACTGGGCAGGGCACGCTCGTCGGCGAGCCCGGCCAAGGCCATGACCGCCTCCTGGTGGGACCGGCGCAGCAACGGGTGCGGGCTGTCCCACACCTCCGGTCCGTGGGCGGTCCGTTGGGCTTCGACCAGCGCGGCGAGCGGTTCGCGGGCGCTCTCGGCGAGGGCGGCGGGGAGCCTGCCGAGGGTCTGGGCCGCCTCGGCGGAGGTGTACGGGTCGTCAGCTGACAGACGGTCGGCGATCAGGGCGACGAGGTGGGTGTGGTCGCCGCGCCAGGTGCCGATCAGGTCCGCGGCCATCGCGACGGCGTCGTAGCGGGTGGCCGCGTCGGGAGCGGTGAGTTGGGCGGTGAGCAGCGCCGCGCGTTCCGTCACCCGGGAGTCCAGGATCCGGTGGAGGGCGGTCAGCACGTCGGTGGTCGGAGCGTGGACGCGGCCGCGGCGGTCGAGTTCGGCGAAGACGGCCGCGATCTGCGGCGGGGCACCCTCGACCGGTGCCGGCTCGGCCCGGGAGCAGGCGCACTCCCTGTCCGTGTCCTGGGCCGCGGGCTTCCGCTCGTCCGAGGGCGCTGCTCCGGTCTGGCGGAGAAGGCCGACCGCCGTCGGGACGAGGTCGGCGTCGATCGCCGCGGGGGAGCACGCGGCGCGACGGACCAGGGCGGCGAGGCGGAGGCCGGCGTCGAGCGCCGGGTCGGTGGCGAGGGCCGTCAGCCAGGAGGTCACGCCCACGCCGAGCGCGGCCGGGTGGCGCCCGGCCAGCGCCGCGGCCGCCTCGATGACCGAAAGCCGCTCCGGTGTGCCGGCCTCGGCCGCCAGCCGTTGCCGCAGCAGCGCGAAGGCGCGGTCGGCGTCCTCGAGGAACATCGCGAGCGCCGGGACGGCGGCGAGCCGCACGTGCGGGTCCGCGTCCTCCGCGTACCGCACGAAGGCGTAGGAGCGTTCGGTCATCTGCGGCACCACGTCCGGGTAGGGCGTGGACTCCTGCCCCGACGGGTCGAAGTACAGGCCGTCCGGGTCCTTCTCCAGAGCTGCGCCGCCGATGCTGACGAGCAGTCGGACGACCGCCGCACGGTCGGGGACCGCCGGGTCGTCGGCGAGAGCGAACAGGAACGGAACGCTCGCCGCGGTGCTGCGGTAGACGTCCCCCTGGTGGTGGACGGCGCTGTAGAAGCTGCTGAACGCCGCCTCCCGGACGTCCCGGTCCGGGGAGGCCATCTGCTCCAGCCACAGCGGCACTTCCTCGGCCGAGCCGTAGGCGTGGCCCAGCGACGGCCAGTCGATGGCGTGGAGGCCCTCGAAGTTCTCGATCATGAACCGCACGCTGTCAGGTGCGACTGACAGCGGAGCGGCGCCGTGGTCAGGCCGTGGCCGGCCGGGCCGAGCGGGGACGGGAGCGCAGTTCGGGGAGGCGGGTGTGTTCCTCGGGGGTGGCGAGGCCGTGGTCGAGTGCGAGGAACGCGAGCAGCCGGACCGGACGGCCCGTGGCGGCGGCGGCCTCCAGCTTGTGGTGGCCGTCGAGCAGGAAGTGGGTCAGGCCCCAGTGCCGGTAGTGGTCCTCGGGTTCGCCGGTCGCCGGCTCGCACACGTCGAGGGTCGACACCGCGACGGCGGTGGGGACCGTACCGTCGGCCATCAACCGGGCGTACTCCTCGACGCGGGCGCGCGTGTTCCAGCTCGGCGGGACCATCGGCACGACGAACTCGTAGAGGTGGGCGGAGGCGTCGACCCCGGTCTCGAAGGTCCGGTAGTACGGCGTGCGGGGATGCTGAGGCAGTCCCCAGAAGCTGTCCAGGCCCCACGTGGCCACCTGCTCACCGCTGAAGTAGTCGCCCTCCTTGCCGGGGTCGACCAGGTGCGGCTCGGCCTGCAGCAGCACGGGCAGGTACTCGCCCTCCGGCAACAGCGGCGCGAACGCCGCGACCACCCGCTCGTCCACGCCGGCCAGGCCGCCACCGAGCAGCTCCTGCACCTCGGCCGAGGACAGCGTTTCGTTCGCCCCCTCCATCCGCCGGAACAGGAACGGGCACGTCCAGCACCAGTGGCTCAACTCGAAGGCGGGCTCCCCGTCCAGCTCCAGCACCCTCAGCCCGGGCCGGCCCCGCCGATCGTCGGCCCCGAACCCCAACCGCGCCGTCCCGGCCGCCACCCCGAGCCTCCGCGGCTCACCCCACGAGATCGTCACCCGCCCAGGGTACGAGCCGAGGCACCCGGGACAACGGATCACGCTCGTAGTACTCGCCGTCGTCACCCTGGACCCGTGCGTGCAGCAGCTCCGCCACCTGACACATCTTCAGGACGACTGCATGAGCCGGATTCTTGGTCCAGAGCCGCCCGTCCCGCCACCAGAGGGGCCATCGTTCGGACGGTTTCTCCCCCAGAACGATCTCGACGTCCCCATCCCAGGCGTCCGACGCCGGGGTCATCACCAGCTCGGGGTCGGCCTCGACGGCGTCCCTCCACTCCCGAGCAGTGATCTCGGACCCTCGCTCGGCGTCCCACCAGTTCTCGCGGCGGGTCACGTGCACGTCATAGCCCATGGCCGATCACCGTAGAGCGTTGGTCCGACAGGAGTGCCGTGCTGATGGCAGGCCTCTGGTGTGCGCTCCGGATGCCCTGACCGACGCAGCGCGCCGACGGGGTCAACGAGTCGTGCATCACGATGCAGGACATCGAGGGCAACGAGTTCTGCCCCGCCTGACCTCTCGGTCCGGCTGGGCTGGATGCTGCAGGATCGAGCGTGAGCCGTCCGTCGAACTGTCCGACGGTCCCGGTACGGTGCGCTGTGTGAGCCTGGGAGTGCACTTCGCCATTGATGCCGAGACCGCGGAACGCCTGTTGGCGTCCGCCGCCGACGAGGTCTCCGCGCTCGTCGAGGAGATCGAGGAGGAGGGCGTCGGCGTCGCCTACTGCGACACCGACAAGGCGTGGGACGCCATCCACCGCAGCCTGACCGACGGTCAGCTCGGCTACGACAACGGCTCCTACCCGCTGAACGCCGTGGTCCTGGGCGGGCTCCAGCTGAATGAGGGGGACGACTACGTCGTCAGCCTGCTCACCCCGGATCAGGTCCGCGACGTCGCCGGTGCCGTGGCCGAGGTGGGCCGCGAGGCGCTGAGGGCGGGCTACGAGCGCATCGACGCCGAGGACTACGGGCCGAACTTCGGCCATGAGGACTTCGTCTACACCTGGGCGAACTTCACCGACCTGGTCGTCTTCTTCCGGCAGGCGGCGGACGCGGGGAGCCACGTGATCTTCACGGTCGGTCTGTAGCGGGGCGGGGGCCGAGGGCGGCGTGGTCCCGGGGCGCCTCGGGGCCTCTGGCGGACGGGGAAAACGCGTGTCGCCGCGGGCCGTCCCGGTGCGACACTGCGCGCCGTGACCACACCTGAGCTCAGCGACATGGACTACCTCCGGGAGATCGAGCGTCTCGCCTACCGCGTCACGGTTGAGGCGTCCAGCGAGGAGTGGCTCAGACTCGAGTCGGATCCGGAAGGCGCGACGCCGCTCCAACGGAGTGTCAACGCCCTTGCGCGCGCCGTGCGGAGTTACCACTTCGACGGTGACGGCTGCCTGGAGGAGGACCGCGACCTGGTCAGGCTCGTCGGTGCCACCGTGCTGAAGCCAGGAGTCATGCCGGCAGGGGTGGGCGACGACTACGAGGCTGCATGCGCGCGGATCGGCGTCGAAGCCCGGCCGGAGGGATGGGCGCTCTGGAACACCTGGGACGACGACGGCCACCAGGTGACCATGGTGGTGTCCGCCGTCGAGACCACCCTGGGCCTCTTCGAGAACTGGTCACGAGGGCGGGCCTTCGACCCGGTGACCCCGCTTCCCTCCCAGGTCGCGCTGGTCCGCCTGGGCTGGGTCGGCCCGATGACGTTCTCGCCGCGCGGGGTCAATCGCACCGGTCGTGGCGGGCGGGCGTTGTCCTGATCTCGGTGTGCCACGGCGGCTGCCCGAGGAGGTTCACAGGCAGACGGCCGGATCGGGGACCGGGACGAGCCAGACGTCGGTGATGCCGCTGACGTAGCGGGCGCCGCAGCGGTCGGCGGGGACGACCAGTTGGGGGCCGGGGCCGTCCAGGGGGGTGCCGTCGATGCTGGTGGCGAGGAGGATCTGCTGGCCGCCGAAGTCGGGGTCGATCTCGGCCCAGGAGAGCACGGCGAGGTGGCCGTCGGCGCCGGAGACGGTGAGGAGGAGCCGTAGGCGCTGCTTGCGGCCGACCAGGTCCACCCGGGGCTCGGCGGTGCGGATGACGTCCCAGAGGCGGGGGCCTTCGAAGCCGTGGTGCTGCTCGCCGCTGCCGAGGCAGTCGAAGGTGGCCTCCACCCGGTGGACGGGGAGGTCGCGCAGTTGGGCCACCGTCAGTTCACCGGGGGCGTCGAGGAGTCCACGCAGACGGACGGCGGCGGGTTGGCTCACGGGGGGCTCCTTCCGGCCGGCGCGCGCCGGTCCGATCGGGGTGCTACCCCGATGAGGCCGCCGATACCCATGGGAATGCACTGAACGGCTTGCAGATGCGAGGCAGAATCACGGTTTCCCTGGCAGCAAGCCACTGGTTGATCGCCCAAGGCAAGGCAGCCTGAGCAGGTGTGATGCGCCAGGAGGTGGCCGGGCGGCCGGCCGGGGACGTGAGCGTCCGAAGCCGGCCGTCCGGCGCGCCAGGACCTGACGCGGGGTCGGCTACGCGAAGGTGTCGGGATAGCCGAGGTCGTAGTGGGGCGACATGGAGGAGGTCCAGGTGGTGCCGTCGAAGCGGTCGCAGAGCTCCTGGTCGCCGGTGCCGACGCGACGGCAGTAGGAGACGCTGCCGTCCGAATTCGCGATCCAGGAGCGGTCGGTGCTGTACCCCCAGTCGTTGGGCGGGGAGTAGGCGGTCACCCAGCCGGTCGGCTTGAGGACGTTGCAGACCAGGAACTGGGAGCTGGGGTCGCCGGCGCGTCCGCAGACGGCGGGGCCGTCCTTGGTGGCGAGGTAGGCGCGGTT
>NZ_JBSGEL010000096.1:15644-22328 GCF_053602875.1 Kitasatospora sp. NPDC004289
TCCTTGGTGGCGAGGTAGGCGCGGTTCTCGGTGTAGCCGAGGTCGTAGTGGGGGGACATGGAGGAGGTCCAGGTGGTGCCGTCGAAGCGGTCGCAGAGTGCCTGGTCGCCGGTGCCGACGCGGCGGCAGTAGGAGACGGTGCCGTCCGAATTGGCGATCCAGGAGCGGTCGTTGGCGTAGCCCCAGTCGTTGGGCGGGGAGTAGGCGCTGACCCAGCCGGTGGGCTTGAGGACGTTGCAGACCAGGAACTGGGAGCTGGGGTCGCCGGCGCGTCCGCAGACGGCGGGGCCGTCCTTGGTGGCGAGGTAGGCGCGGTTCTCGGTGTAGCCGAGGTCGTAGTGGGGGGACATGGAGGAGGTCCAGGTGGTGCCGTCGAAGCGGTCGCACAGGACTTGGTCGCCGGTGCCGACGCGGCGGCAGTAGGAGATGCTTCCGTCCGAATTGGCGATCCAGGAGCGGTCGTTGGCGTAGCCCCAGTCGTTGGGCGCGGAGTACCTGCTCACCCACCCGGTGGGCTTGAGGACGTTGCAGACCAGGAGTTGGTAGCTCGGGTCGCCGGCCCGTCCGCACTCCGCCGGGCCGTCCTTGGTCGGCAGGTACGCGTAGTCGGCGGAGTCCACCGTCGTCTGCACGTACCGGGTGGTGGGGGCGGAGCTCCCGGCGGCGTTGCGGGCGACGACGGAGTAGCCGTAGCTCTGCTGGGGGGACACCTGGACGTCCAGCAGGCGGGTGCCGGTCACGGTGCCGATCAGTACGCCGTTGCGGCTGATCTGGTAGTCCGTCGCGCCAGAGGAGGCTCCCCACTGGAGGTTGACGCGGGAGCCGTGGACGAGGGCGGAGAGGCCGCCCGGTGCCGGGGGGACGGGCGGGGGCGTCGGGCCGCCGCCGATGTCCTTGAAGTGGATGTACTGGAACGTCCCGGTCGCGACGGTCCGCTCGTTGTAGGTGCCGTTGTAGCCGTAGTTGTACTCCTCGATGGTCACGGTGCCGTTGCCCACCGACTCGACCCAGGCCACGTGTCCGGACGACCAGGCGACGGAGCCCACGGCGGGGGTGTTGTCGACCCGGATGCCGAGGTCGCGGGCGCGGTAGCCCCAGTCGCCGGCGTTGGCGTGGAACGGGATCTCGTAGCCGTTGCGGCTGTGCAGCCGCCAGGCGGTGAAGCTGGTGCACTCCCGGTTGTACATGCGCCAGTCGTCGACCACCGAGTCCATCGGGACGTTGCGCCACTTCGCCGGGTAGTCGTCGTTCCAGGCGTGGGCCACGGGGTGGGCCACCACCGAGAGCAGGGCGGTCAGCAGGATCGTCAGGAAGACGCCGAGGGTGCGGCGGAGCGCTCTCCGGCGGTCGTGCGGGACGGGTGTCGCGGATGGCATCGAAGTCTCCTCCGGTCGTCACGCCGTGTCGCGGTCTGGCGACGGCGGGTGTACGGGGGAAATCCTCGGGGTTGGCCGATGATCAGATCGGCGAACCGGCCGATATCCGTCAGACGCGCTACTGCCCGAACCGGCAACGGTTCCAGGGGATTCGGAACGGGGCGCTCCCGGTGCGGCCTGTGCTGGAGGATCACCCAGGCAAGACCGCCTGGCCTGGTGTCACGGCCCACTCGTCCCGTCCTCGACCCGAGGGCTTCAATCGCTCTGACGGCAGGTCAGGGACGACAAGCCGGGGACGGGAGGAGCGCCGATGGACCTGCACACGGTGACGGAGGTGTGCGACGCCCGGCGGTACGGGAGCTGGCGGCCCGGCGATGCCTGGCTGGGCGGCGGCACGTACCTGTTCTCCGAGCCGCAGCCCCACCTGCGGCGCCTGGTCGACCTCAGCCGGATGGGCTGGCAGCCGCTGGCCCGGACGCCCGACGGCGGACTGGAGATCGCCGCCACCTGCACCGTCGCCGAGCTGTCCGCGTACGGGAGGGGCGCCGAGTGGCGGGCCGCCCCGCTGGTGGAGCAGTGCTGCCGGGCCTTCCTGGCCTCCTGGAAGATCTGGAACCTCGCCACCGTCGGCGGCAACCTCTGCAACGGGCTGCCGGCCGGGCCGATGATCTCGCTGACCGCCGCACTGGACGGGGTCTGCCTGCTGCGCGGTCAGGACGGCGGGTACCGGCGCGTCCCGGTGGCCGAGTTCGTGGTCGGCGCCGGAAGGACCGTCCGCGAGCCCGGTGAGCTGCTGCGCTCGATCAGCCTGCCGGCCCGGGCACTGGCGGCGCGCACCGCCTTCCGGCAGTCCTCGCTCTACGGGCTGGGCCGCTCGGGCGTGCTGGTGATCGGTGCCCGCGACCCGCAGGACGGGTCCCTCACCCTGACCGTCACCGCCTCCACCGTCCGCCCGTTCCGCTTCTGGTTCCCGCCGGAGCCCAACGCGGCGGCCGTCCGGGAGGCGGTGGAGGACGGCATCCGGGGCGACGAGTACTTCGACGACATCCACGGACTCCCGGACTGGCGACGGCACATGACGCTGCGTCACGCCGAGGAGATCCGCAGAGAGCTGAACGACGGGAACGAGGAGGCCGCGCGATGAGCTATCGCGTCCGGGTCAACGGGCAGGACTTCGACACGGAGCCGCGGGGAGGCCAGTGCCTGCGCACCTACCTGCGCGAGCGCGGCTGGTTCGGCGTCAAGAAGGGCTGCGACGCGGGGGACTGCGGTGCCTGCACCGTCCAGGTGGACGGGCAGCCGGTGCACAGCTGCCTCTACCCGGCGGTGCGCGCCGAGGGGCGTACCGTCACCACCGTGGAGGGCCTGGCCGAGGGCGGCGAACTCCACCCGGTGCAGCAGAAGTTCCTCGACGCCCAGGGCTTCCAGTGCGGCTTCTGCACCGCCGGCTTCCTGATGACCACCTCCGCCGAGGCCTTCGATGAGGAGAAGAAGGCCGACCTGCCGAGGGCGCTCAAGGGCAACCTCTGCCGCTGCACCGGTTACCGGGCGATCGAGGACGCCGTGAACGGTGTCCGGCACACCGAACTCCCGTGCGCGGGCCAGGCGGTGGGGCGCAGCCTCGGTGCCCCCGCCGGTCCGCAGGTGGTGACCGGGACGGCCCGGTACACCTTCGACGTGGAGGTGGAGGGCCTGCTGCACATGAAGCTGCTGCGCTCCCCGCACCCGCACGCCCGGATCGTCTCGATCGACACCTCGGCCGCCCGCCGGGTGCCCGGCGTGGTGGGCGTGTTCACCCACGAGGACGCCCCGGCCAAGCTGTACTCCTCGGCCCGGCACGAGCACCCCACCGAGGATCCGGACGACACCCGGCTGCTGGACGACGTGGTCCGCTTCGTCGGCCAGCGGATCGCCGCCGTGGTGGCCGAGACCGAGGGCGCGGCGGAGGAGGGCTGCCGGCGGATCGTGGTCGAGTACGAGCAACTCCCGTACGTGCTGGACCCGGAGGAGGCCATGCTGCCGGGCGCACCGGTGATCCACCCCAAGGGCCCGGAGTCGCGGATCGCCCGGGCGGAGAGCAACGTCTGCGGCGAGGCGCACGGCGAGATGGGCAGCGTGGAGCAGGGGTTCGCGGAGGCGGACCTGGTGTACGAGGAGACCTTCCGGACCCAGCGGGTGCAGCACGCCAGCCTGGAGACGCACGGCTGCCTCGCGTACTTCGAGGAGAGCGAGGAGCCGGGCGGGGAGGAGCGGATCGTGGTGCGCTCCTCGACCCAGGTGCCGTTCCTGACCCGGCGGGCGCTGTGCGACCTGTTCGACCTGCCGTTGGAGAAGGTACGGGTGGTGGCCGGGCGGGTCGGCGGCGGGTTCGGCGGCAAGCAGGAGATGCTCACCGAGGACATCGCGGTCTTCGCCGCGATGCGCCTGCACCGGCCGGTGAAGCTGGAGTTCACCCGGGCCGAGCAGTTCTACGGCGCCACCACCCGGCACCCGTTCCGGATCACGGTGAAGCTCGGCGCCAAGCGGGACGGCACCCTGACGGCCCTGCAGTACCGGGTGGTCTCCAACACCGGGGCGTACGGCAACCACGGCCCTGCGGTGATGTTCCACAGCATCGGCGAGTCGATGGGCGTGTACCGGGCCCCGCACAAGAAGGTCGAGGCCTACTCCGTCTACACCAACGGCGTGCCGGCCGGGGCCTTCCGCGGCTACGGGCTCGGCCAGGTCACCTTCGCGGTGGAGTCGGCGATGGACGAGCTGGCCCGCCGACTCGGCCTCGACCCGCTGGAGTTGAGGGAGCGGAACATCATCGGGCCGGGCGAGCACATGGAGGGCCCGCTCGGCGAGGAGGAGGACCTGCACATCGCCAGCTACGGCCTGGACCAGTGCCTGAACGTGGTGCGCGACGCCCTCGCCGGGGACACCAGCGCCGAACTCGCCCCCGAGGGCTGGCTGGTGGGCCAGGGCTTCGCCATGGCCGCCATCGCCTGCGGCCCGCCCGGCGGCCACATCGCCGACGCCACGGTGAAGCTGCTGGAGGACGGGACGTACGACATCGCGGTCGGAACCGCCGAGTTCGGCAACGGCACCACCACCGTGCACAAGCAGATCACCGCGGGCGCGCTGGGCACCACGGTCGACCGGATCGGCATCCGGCAGTCGGACACCGACGTCGTCAAGCACGACACCGGGGCGTTCGGCTCCGCGGGCACGGTGGTGGCGGGGAAGGCGGTGATGAAGGCCGCCAACGCGCTGGCCGAACAGATCGTCAGCTTCACGGCCGAGTACGCCCGCACGCCGCGCAGTCAGGTCCGGCTGGGCGCGGAGGCGGTGGAGTGCGACGGGCGGACGGTGCCGCTCAAGGAGGTGTTCGAGGCCGCGCGCGGACGGGGCGTGGAGCTGCGGGCCGACGGGCACTTCGGCGGCTCGCCGCGCTCGGTGGCCTTCAACTCGCAGTGGTTCCGGATCGCGGTCGACCCGGACACCGGGGAGATCCGCATCCTGCGCAGCGTCCACGGCGCCGACGCGGGCAAGGTGATGAACCCGCTGCAGTGCCGGGGCCAGGTGGAGGGCGGGGTGGCGCAGGCGCTCGGCGCGACGCTCTTCGAGCAGGTGCTGCTGGACGGGCGGGGCGAGGTGACCACGGCCGCCTTCCGCCGTTACCGGCTGCCCGCCTTCGCCGATGTGCCGCGCACCGAGGTGCACTTCAGCGAGACCTCCGACGCCATCGGACCGCTGGGCGCCAAGTCGATGTCGGAGAGCCCGTTCAACCCGGTGCCGCCGGCCTTCGCCAACGCACTGCGCGACGCCACCGGCATCCGCTTCACCGAGGCGCCGTTCCTGCGGGACAAGGTCTGGCGGGCGCTGCACGAGGCCCGCGAAGGGGGCCGGACTGTGCGCGCCTCCGAGGCGGACGCGGCGGACGGGGCGGTCGCTCGGAGGAAGTGACAAGAGGGAAAGACGGTTCGGCCGCTTGCATCTACCATGCAGAACTGCGTGATCTCCTGGCATCGGCGAGAGTGGGCCAGGGCGCGGAGCACAAGGAGCACCACATGATCGTCGGGGACCTGCTGGACCTGGCCGACCTGCACATCGAAGCGGCCTGGGCGCCCCCCGCGCTGCTGGCCACCGAGGTCACCGGAGTCACCTCCACCGACCTCCAGGACCCGGCCCGCTACCTCCAGCGCGGCGAGCTGGTGCTCACCGGGCTGGTCTGGTGGCGCCCCGAGGACGGCCCGGCCGCCGCCTCGGCCGCGCTGCGCTTCGCCAACGCGCTGCGCAGCGCGGGCGCCGCCGCCCTGCTGGCGGGCGAGGGCACCCACGGCGCCGTCCCGCCCGAGCTGGCCGAGGCCTGCCGCCTGCACGGCGTCCCGCTGCTCTCCGTCCCGGCCGGCACCAGCTTCCGGGCCGTCACCGACCGCGTGTACCTGCGGCTCTGGGGCGAGCTCGGTGCCCCGGAGGAGGGCGCGGCCGCCCTGCCGGCGGCGGTCCGCAAGGACCTGCTGGCACTGCTCGGCGCGGCCGCCCGCGCGGCGGTCGAGGGCCCGGCCGGGGGTGCGGTCGGTGCTGGGGCGGTGGTTGACGGACCGTCGGGAGGTGCGGAGGCGGGCACGGCCCCGGTGCGCGACGCCGTGCTGGGGGAGGTGCTGGCGCGCGCGGTGAACCGGCTCGGACTGCCGGGCTGTGCCCTGCTCACCGGCTCCGGGCGGGTACTGGCCGCCTCCTCGGCGGAGGCGGAGGCCGAGGTGGTCGCCACGCTGGGCGGTGGCCGGGGCAGCGGAGTGGTCCCGGTCGGCCCGCCCGGTGACACCCCGTTCGACGGCTGGCTGCTGCGGACCGCCACAGAGCCGGGACCGGCCGTCCGCGCCCTGCTGATCGGGCTGGCCGAGCTGCTCGCCCCCTCGGCGGCCCGGGCCAGGGCGACCACGGCGGCCCAACGCCGCACCGCCGCCCGCCTGGTCGGACTGCTCGGCCCGGACGGCGGCCCCGGTCTGGCGGAGGCCCTGACGCTCTGTCGAATCCCGGCCCGGAAGGCGCTCACCCCGGTGGTGGTCCGCGCCGAGGGCGCCCCTGAGGGCTGGGCGGTCGCGGCACTCGCCGAGGCCCTGCACCTGGCGGGCGTGCCGTTCGCCGCCGCCCCCGAGTCGCCCCACCCGGCCGCCACCTCCTACGAGCCGGGTCCGCAGGAGGCGGAGCCCATCGAGGCCTCGGCCGCCGGTGGCCGGGCCTCCGCCGAGAGCAGGCGCATGGCGATCTCGTTGCGCCCCATTTCGAGGGAGAAGATGACGCTGGGCAGCCCGTTGGTGAT
>NZ_JBSGEL010000097.1:0-22262 GCF_053602875.1 Kitasatospora sp. NPDC004289
GCCGGGACGGGCGCCGGAGCGGGCGCGGGAGGCTGGGCGGCGGCGGGCGCTGCCGCCGGGTCGCCCTGGGTGTACCAGGAGGGCGGGGAGTAGTCAGGAACGTCCGACCAGTCGTCGTCGTCCTCCGCCGCGTTGTCGCCGACGTAGACGCCGTCCCGATCGCTGCTCACTTGGGCTCCCTCGTGTTCGCCGCCGCTGTTCGCGGTGCCGTAGGCACAAGACTAGGACGTGTGGTCCGGTTGGCCTAAGGCGGTGCCGGAACTCACACCATCGTGGACGAATGGAGAGGTCCGTACACCGTGCCCACGGTGTACGGACCTTCTCGCCGGTCCGCCGTCAGTCCATCCGGCGCGGGCCGCCGAGCACCTGTGCCTCGGCCTCGCCCGGGTTGGTCATCACGAACTGACGCCGCATCCGGGTCGCCCAGAGCGTGATGTTGTCGCCCAGGGTGGGCAGCGCGGCGACCTCCTGGTCGCCGAGCGAGAGCAGCCGGGCGAGGATCTCCGCCTCCTGCGGGGAGACCCGCTGGATGCCCACCAGATCGGCCGAGTTGATCACCCGTGAGGCGTTCGGGCCGAGGTAGGGGAGCAGGGTCAGGGTGGTCTGCCAGGGCGAGGCGGAGAGCCGGCTGCGCGGCGGGCGGGCACCGAGGTCGCGCACCACCAGCACCGGCGAGGCGACCGAGGCGCCCTGGGCGCCGAGCCGGCCGACCTGGTGGATCGTCACGCACGGCTGGCCGCCGCCGGCCGCCTGGGCCATCGGGGACCAGGCCTGCGGACGGGCGGTCTCGACCGCGACCCGGGCGCCGGTGGCGGCCGCCCGGAGGGCGATCACCTGGGCCGTCCACATGCCGCCGACCAGCACCAACTCGTACTGGCTGGGGCGGAACAGGCCGATCACGGCGGGCTGGTTCTGCGGGTCCACGCCGACCAGCACGCCGTCGTCGCCGACCGGGAAGGCCAGCGCGGCCAGGTCCTCGGCGGCCAGCACGTGGCGCTCGCGGCGCGGTCCGCGCAGGCCGAAGCCGGGGCGCAGTCGGGGGGCGCGGGCGGTGGGCTCGGGCGCGGTCTGGCCGGGATAGGTCTGATAGGCCATCAGGAAGTCCCTCCCAGGGGCAGCGTGGCGAGCAGGCCGGGCGCCTGCTCCAGGTCGAGCCGGGTCAGGCCGATCCCGGAGCTCTGGGCGCGCGACTCCACCATCCGGCCGACCTGGGTGACCTCGCTCTCGCTGCGGCCGGTGACGCGCACGTGCGCGCTGACCGCGATCGAGTCGCCGGTGCCGCGGCTGGCGGTCAGGCTGAAGGTGCTGGCCAGCGCCGGGGTGTTGGTGACCAGGTTGACCAGGTCGGGGGCGGCGATCCGGCCGGGGGCGCCGCCGGGGCGGCTGAGCTGGGGCCACTTGGCGACCCAGAAGGTGGCGTGCCAGCGGTCGTCCACCCGCCAGAACTTGCGGCTCTCCTGGGTGCGGCGGCCGTTGCCGCCACCGCCGCCGGTGCCCTGACGGCCCGCCACCGCGATCGGGTTGGCGCAGACCGAGATGGCCAGCGCGGCGATCAGCTCGCGCTCGTCCAGCACGGTGGCGGTGAAGCCGGCCCCGTTGAGGCGTCCGGCCAGCTGGTCGGTGACGCGCTGGAGCGCCTTGCGGGCGCCCTCCTCGCCGCCGCCGCGGGCCTCGACGGCGGTGCGGGTGTGCTCCGGGCTGAGCTTGAGGGCGACCCAGGTGAGCCGCAGGCCCGGGGTGGCGACGCCGTCCGGGAGCTGGTGGTAGGCGCGGGCCGCCAGCGACTGGTCGGGCAGGTGCGGGGCCGGGGCCGGCTGGGTGTGCTGCACCAACTGCACCGACTCCAGGGCGATGTCGTCCACCTGCAGGGCCGAGCAGAGCACGTCCAGCGGGAGCGGCAGCGCGTTGCGGTGCGGCCGCAGCGGCTGGTCCTTGGCCTGCACCAGCAGGATCGAGGTGAGGAAGGTGCCGTCGCCCACCATGCCGGTCTCCCGGCGGACGGGGCGGCCGCCGCCGAGGTCGGCCTCGATCGCGTGGGTGTAGGTGCGCAGCGCCGGTTCGAGCTCCAGGGCCGGGGCCAGCGCAGGGTCGGTGCCGGGCGGCGGCACGTTCTGCTGGGCCTGGCGGCGGCGGGCGTTGAGCTCGGCGCGGACCCGCAGGCCCTCGGGCAGGCCGCGGCCGTTGAGCGGCAGCAGCGCGAGCACCACCAGCAGCAGCGCCGGGACGGCGAACGCCCCGGCCATCGCCTTGCTGATGGTCCAGCCGACCGCCACCAAGGCCAACGCGACCTCCAGCAGCACGATTTGCTGGAGCCTGAGGCGGGTGCCGAGCAGGCCCGGCCGCGGGTGCACCTTGACCGGAACCGGAGCGGTGGCCCGGGCGGGCCCGGACTGCGCGCGGCGGCTCCCGCCGCTTCCCCTGCCGTGCCCTGTGCTGCGTCGCCCTGGAGCGGTCTGACTTGGCATCCCCCGAGTGGCCCTCTCTGAATCAGATAATCCACGGCCCGGTTGACCGGTCGGCAAACCGTACCCGTACCGTACTCACCGTCTGCTGCCGCATCGTAGAGGGTTGGCTGCGACGTGTGCCCGGCGGGTGGCAGACTCAGCCGCCGTGGCCCGCGACGGGGAACGCGCGTGCGGGCCGGTCGTGCTGACGCACACACAGTTGTCGGACTGGCAATTCGGTCGAACAGGGGAGACGACGAGCATGGCATCACGCCGCGACGAGCTGAACGCCTACACCTCGGCGCGCAAGCGGACGGTGGGGGCCTTCCTGCTGCCCAGCGGCGGGGGGAACGACGAGGACGCGCCGCGTCCGGTGAAGGCGATCCTGCCCAGTGTGGTGGTGGCCGCGGTGATCGTGGCCGGCTTCGGCATGTGGGGAGTGATCAAGCCCGCCGCGCCGAAGGACTGGGACAGCGGGGCCAACATCATCCAGGGCAAGCAGTCCACCACCCGCTACGTGATCCTGCCGAACCAGAAGACCAAGGAGAAGGAACTCCACCAGGTCCTCAACATGTCCTCGGCGCGCCTGGTCCTGCCGGCCGGCGCCAAGGTCGTGATCGTGGCGGACAAGGTGCTGGACGCGTACAAGAACCACGGCCCGACCATCGGGATCCCGTATGCCCCGGACAAGCTTCCGCTGGACTCGGTGGCCGGCCAGACCAAGCTCTGGACGGTCTGCAACCGCCCCGGCGCGGACGAGAAGAAGCCGCCGAACCAGGCCGTCTTCGTCGCCGCCGACAAGGACGCGGCCGCGCTGCGCGACCCGGCCCGGATGCTCGGGCCGGGGCAGATGATGTACGTCCAGGGGCCCAAGCAGGGCACCTACCCGGGCTCCAAGTACCTGGTGGACAACAAGGGTTCCCTGCACTTCCTGGGCGGTCCCTCGGCCACCGCGCAGCAGCGCTCGGCGATGGAGGACGGCCTGTTCGGCTCCAACGCCGACCCGCAGCAGGTGACCCAGGAGTGGCTGGACACCCTGGACAAGGGCGGGGCGGTGGAGTTCAAGCGCCCCGACGAGTTCGACACCAAGAAGAACCAGCGCTCCCAACTCCCGCTCAGCAACGCGGAGGACCGGAAGGTCGGCCGGCTGGTCTCCTTCCAGAACCGCAGTTTCTTCATGGTGGGTTACGACAAGCTCTACGAGATCTCCCCCTTCCAGTCCCGGCTGATGGTCAACGACCTCGAACTGCGGGCGCTCTACGGCGGAAGCACGCCCAAGTTCGCCGAGCTCTCTCCGAACGACTTCGCCCAGGTGAAGGGCATGATCGAGGAGAAGGCGCTGCAGGACGACAAGGACCTGCCGGACGAGCTGCCGCAGGACCAGGCGGTCAACTTCGACAAGGACCGCCGCACGCTCTGCAGCACCTACGAGGGCATGGACGGACAGACCATCAAGCGCAGCGTCTGGGCCGCCAAGGACTACCCGGCGACGATCTCCTCCGGCGCGGCCAGCGCCCGGGTCTCGCCCGGCCACGGCCTGCTGTTCCGCTCCCTGGACTCCTCCGGCGACGACACCTCGGGCTCCAACTTCCTGATCACCGAGACCGGTCTGCGCTACTCGGTGCCCAGCAACAACGACGGCGGGAAGACTGCCCAGTCGGGCACCGAACAGAGCGCGCAGGGGCAGCAGACGGGGCAGGAGAAGAGCAACGAGGCCCAGGCCAGGCTCGGTTACGAGAAGGTGACCCCGGTGCCGGTGCCGTCGGTGTGGGCCAAGTTGGTGCCCGCAGGACCGGTGCTGAACACGGCGGCCGCACTGCAGGCGCAGATCGCCTGACGCCCGCTCAGTTCGCCTGCCCAGGGCGTGTGTCATGGCTTGGTAACTACCTGGCTCCCGATGTTGGGACCCTTGCGGGCGGCGGCTACAGTGCTGGAGGACATCACACCGTGATGTCCGGCGGACCGTCCGTGCCAGTACGGTCCGTGGGGAAGTCTGTCTCATGGGGGACGGTGGATCATGGCTGGTCAGTTCACGACGACCGCTGACGAAATGAACGCGTTTGCCAACCGCATTCAGGAGGTGAACTCGTCCGTCCAGGGTGAGATCCAGCGCCTGAACACGCTGGTCGACGAGATCAAGGCGGGCTGGCAGGGCCAGGCTGCTGCTGCCTACCAGCAGCTCCAGACCCGGTTCAACGAGGACGCCACCAAGCTGAACCAGGTGCTCGACGAGATCCGTCAGGCGATCGTGGCCACCACGCAGGCCTACACCGCCACGGAAGAGGAGCAGCGCGCCGCGATGAACACCGGCGGCGGTTTCTGAGTCTCTCGGCGAAGCCGAAGACAGCACTCGCGGTCCGCCGGATGCGGGCCGAATCGACTCCATCGGAACAGGGGAAACCATGGGCGACCACATTCTCGTCAGTTTTGAGACCATCCGGAACGCCAGCAGCGAGGTCAAGCAGGGTGCCGCGCGCATCCAGTCGCAGCTGGACGACCTGAAGGCCGGCGTGCAGAAGATCGCCGTCTCGTGGCAGGGTGCGGCCCAGGAGGGCTACCAGGCCCGGCAGCTCCAGTGGGACCAGAGCGCGGCGGACCTCCAGCAGGCGCTGCAGCAGATCTCGGTCTCGCTGGACAACGCGGCCCAGAGCTACCAGGCGACCGAGCAGAAGAACGTCGGCATCTGGGGCTGACCGTGCCGCCGTCCCACGTGGACGGCGCGGTGGTCATCACCGGTGGCACTGATGGGGCGGGCGCCCGGCCGGGCGCCCGCCCCCGGTGCGTATCCTGGCCCGGGCACGGACGCCCGGCCCGGGAAGGGCCGTTCCGCGGGGGTACGGCACGGGGTGTGGAGCATGAGGGGACGTCAGGTGTCGTTCGTCGGGTACCGCAAGGCTGCTGCCGCCTTCGTCGCGCTGGGGGTGGTCGGCGGTCTGGCCGCGACGCCCGCACAGGCGGAGCAGACGGGCGAGCACTGGTCGCCGCTGGGGATCGCGGCCTCGGCCGAGTGCAGCTTCCCCTCCAACAACGTGGAGAGCACGCCCTGGTCGATCCAGCGGCTGCTGCTCGACCAGCTCTGGGGCTCCGACGCCAAGCCCGACGCCAACGGCAAGAAGGTGGAGCTGAACGGCTCCGGCGTGAAGGTCGCCGTGATCGACACCGGCGTCGACGACACCAACCCCCAGCTCCAGGGCAAGGTGGACGAGGGCCTGTTCACCCTCTTCGACAAGTCCGCCAACAAGAAGCCCGACGGCAACGCCAAGACCGACCCGGTCGGCCACGGCACCAAGGTGGCCGGCATCATCGCGGCCCGCAAGGTGCCGGGCACCGGCTTCGTGGGCATCGCCCCGGGCGCCTCCATCGTGAGCTACCGGCAGAACGACGCCCAGGGCAACGGCGACGTGAAGACCCTGATCGACTCGATCAACGACGCCATCGGGCGCGGGGTCGACGTCATCAACATCTCGCAGGACGTCCGGGCCACCAACGAGAAGGGCGACTTCGACCACAGCGAGGAGTTGAAGGCGGCCGTCAATGCGGCGGAGCAGCGGAACATCGTCGTGGTGGCCTCGGCCGGCAACGACGGCCACGAGATCCCCACCTACCCCGCCGCCTACGAGACCGTGCTGGCGGTCGGCGCCTCGGACCGCAACAACGAGCGGGCCGGCTTCTCCCAGTACGGCGAGTTCGTCGACGTCGCCGCCCCCGGGGTGGACATGCTCTCCACCGTCCCCAAGGGCGGCCAGTGCGTGGACAACGGCACCAGCTTCTCCACCCCGTACGTGGCTGGCGTGGCCGCCCTGCTCAAGCAGCGGCACAAGGACTGGACCGCCCGTCAGATCCGCGCCCGGATCATGCAGACCGCCCAGCGCACCGAGCGGAGCAGCAACCGGTTCGTCGGCTGGGGCGTGGTCGACCCGGTGAAGGCCGTGCGCAGCACCGCGCCGCCGGCCGAGGCCCCGGAGGACGACCCGCCGGTGATGCTGGCGCAGGAGCCGCTGTCGGCCCAGCCGGCCGGCCTGGTGGAGACCCAGTCGGACCGCGACGCCCGCACCGCCACCTACGTGCTGGGCCTGGGCGGCCTGCTGGTGGGCGGTCTGGCGGGCGGCTCGGTGGTGCTGCGCGACCGCCGCCGCCGCGAGGACCCGGACGCCATGTAGCCGTAGCCGGGAACAGCTCGTGCAAAGGGCCGTGGCCCCTCCTTCCGGAGGGGCCACGGCCCTCTGTCGTACCACCTGTCAGAGAGTCGGCAGCCAGCCCGTCTGGACGGTCTGGCCGGCGGACTGACGGCGGGTCACCAGCACACCGCGGCCCGGGGGCAGCGGCTGCGGCTTGACGGTGCCCAGCAGGGCGCCCTCGGCCTTGTCGCCGGAGAGCAGCATGCCCTGGCCGCCGAGCTCCTTCATGCGCTGCATGACCGGCTCGAACAGCGAACGGCCGGCGCCGCCGGCGCTGCGGGCGATGATCACGCGCAGGCCGATGTCCCGGGCGAACGGGAGGAACTCGGCCAGCGGCGCCATCGGGTTGCCCGAGGAGGTGGCGACCAGCTCGTAGTCGTCCACGATCACGAACATGTCCTTGCCGGTGTACCAACTGCGGTTGCGCAGCTGCTCCGGGGTGATGTCCGGGCCCGGGAGGCGCCGCGAGCAGGCGCCGCGCAGCATCTCCACGATCGAGGACATCGCCGGGGCGGCGGCCGCGTACTCCACCAGGTACTCCGGCGGGACGACGCCCAGCAGCGAGCGGCGGAAGTCGCCGACCACGATGCCGGCCTGCTCCGGGGTGTACCGCTCGGTGATCTGCTTGATCAGCATGCGCAGCACGGCCGACTTGCCGGACTCGCTCGCACCGAAGACCAGGAACAGCGGGTCGGTCTCGAAGTTGAGGAAGACCGGCGCGAGTTCGACCTCGTCCACACCGAAGGCGACGCCCAGCTCGGGGTGCTCGAAGCCCTTGGGCAGCGAGTTCCCGTCGAGCACCGCGGGCAGCATCCGGACCTGCGGGGCGCGCTGCCCGGTCCAGCCCTCGTCCACCTGGGCGACCAGGTCGGCGACCCCGTCGACCAGGTCCTCGATGGTGCTGTTGCCGTCGAGGCGGGGCAGGCCCGCCAGGAAGTGCAGCTTGTCCGCGGTCAGACCGCGGCCGGGCTGGCCGGCCGGGACGTTCTGCGCGACCTTGCGGTCGATCTCGGACTCCATCGCGTCACCGAGGCGCAGCTCGGTGCGGTTCTGCAGCAGGTCCTTGAGGGCCGGCCGGACCTCGGCGTAGCGGGCGGCGGTCACGATCACGTGCACGCCGTAGCCGAGACCGCGCTGGGCGATGTCGGCGATGACCGGCTCCAGGAC
Source organism: Kitasatospora sp. NPDC004289 (assembly GCF_053602875.1). Taxonomy (NCBI): domain Bacteria; kingdom Bacillati; phylum Actinomycetota; class Actinomycetes; order Kitasatosporales; family Streptomycetaceae; genus Kitasatospora; species Kitasatospora sp. NPDC004289. Next base: position 7,790 of record NZ_JBSGEL010000097.1, read on the forward strand.
CTCGAACTCCTGCTTGAAGGTCAGCCAGCCGTCGATGATCAGGAAGACGTCGCCGAACTGCTCGTCCGGGAGCTGCCCGTTGGCCCGCTTGGAGCGGAAGGTGGCGATGGTGTCGATGCCGGTCGAGCGGAACAGCTCCTCGCGCCGGTTGAGCACCCCGTGCACCTCGCTGACGGTGCGTCGGACCTTCTCGACGTCCAGACGCCCGGCCACGCCACCGACGTGCGGCAGGCCCTGCAGGGCCTGGAAGCCGCCACCGCCGAAGTCCAGCATGTAGAACTGCACCTCGGCCGCGGTGTGGGTGACGGAGAAGCCCGCCACCATGGTGCGGATCAGGGTGGACTTGCCGGAGCGCGGACCACCGACCACCAGGCCGTGGCCGGCCGCGCCGGAGTAGTCCTGGTAGAGCACGTCGCGGCGCTGGTCGCGCGGCTTGTCGACGATGCCGACCGGCACCACCAGACGGCCGAGCGCGCCGAACTCCGGCGAGGTGAGGCCGCGTTCGGAGGTGACCTGGAGCGGCGGCACCAGCTGGTCCACCGACGGCGGGGTCTCCAGCGGCGGCAGCCAGACCTGGTGGGCCGGCGGGCCCTGGGAGATCATCCGCTGCACGAAGACGTCGAGCATGGTGTCCAGCAGCGAGTCGTCGATCTCCTCGGCGGCCTCCTCGACCGGGACCTCCTCGACCACCGGCTCGACCACCTCGACCTCGGCGGCGGTGAACAGCACCGGCTGGGCGGTGACCGCCCGGCCGCCGGAGACGACCTGCTGGCCCGGCGGACGGTACGGGCCGGACACGTACGCGGCCCGGAACCGCTCCATCACGTCGGAGCCGAACTTGAGGTAGCCGACGCCCGGGATGGGCGGCAGGTGGTACGCGTCCGGCACGCCGATCGCGGCCCGCGACTCGGCGGCCGAGAAGGTGCGAAGACCCAGGCGGTAGGAGAGGAAGGTGTCCAGACCGCGGAGCTTGCCCTCCTCCAGACGCTGGGAGGCGAGCAGCATGTGCATACCGAGCGAACGGCCGATGCGGCCGATCTGGATGAACAGGTCGATGAAGTCCGGCTTCGCGGTGAGGAGTTCGGAGAACTCATCGATGATCATCAGCAGCGAGGGCAGCGGGTCCAGCGGGGCGCCGGCGGCGCGGGCCCGCTCGTACTCGTTGATGTTCGCGTAGTTGCCCGCCGAGCGCAGCAGCTCCTGACGGCGGTTCATCTCACCCTCGATCGCATCGCGCATGCGGTCGATCAGGGTGGCCTCGCCCTCCAGGTTGGTGATCACGGCGGCGGTGTGCGGCATCTCCGCCATGCCGGCGAAGGTCGCACCGCCCTTGAAGTCCGCGAGCACCAGGTTGAGCACCTCGGAGGAGTGCGTGACCGCGAGCGCCAGCACGATGGTGCGGAGCACCTCGGACTTGCCGGAACCGGTCGCGCCGACGCACATGCCGTGCGGGCCCATGCCCGCCAGCGAGGCCTCCTTGAGGTCCAGCCAGACGTACTCGCCGTTCTGGCCGACGCCCAGCGGCACCTTGAGCTTCTCCGAGACCGGCTTCGGCCGCCAGTGCCGGGCCGGGTCGAAGGAGCCCGGGTCGCCGGTCTCCATCATCTCGGTGAAGTCCATCGAGACCAGCGACGGGTCGCCGTCGTCACCGCCGGCCGAGACCCGGAACGGCGCCAACTGCCGCGCCAGCGCCTCGGACTGCCAGGACGACAGGGTGTCCGGCTTGCCCGAGTACGAGGCACCGGAGGCGGACTCCAGCAGCAGCCGGTCCTTGGTCAGGGTGACCACCAGGTGGCCGCTCGGCTCGTCCAGGTCACCCGGCACCACCTCGATGATGGTGACGTTCTCGACGCCCTCGACCCCGGCCAGCACCGAGTCGTGCGGGACGGAGGCCCCGTCCATCACGACCACCAGGTGCGGCTGGTCGGCGGAGGGAATGGAGTCCCGGGAGAAGCCCTTGCGGCCGTTCAGCTCGGTGGCCAGCAGCACCTCCAGCTCGCCCAGCCCGGTGGCGATCAGACGGCGCGAACCGGCGCCGTCGGTCTCCTTGCGGTGCTGGGTGTGCGGCAGCCACTTGGCCCACTCCCACTCGTCCACCGCGCCGGGCGCGGCGGCCACCCCGATGACCAGGTCGTCGGGGGAGTGCAGGGTCGCCAGCTGGGCCAGCATCGCGCGCACGTTGCCGTACACGGTGTCCGGGTCGCCGCAGACCGTGATGTGGTAGAAGGCGCGCAGCGAGACCGCCAGCGGCAGGTCCTGCAGGGTGCCGTGCGCGGTCAGGAAGTCCTTCATCGCGGCCGCCGAGAGCGGCTCCAGCTCGTCCAGCGGAGCGGTCTCGGGCGCCTTCAGCGGGGTGTTCAGCTGCTGAGGGCCCTGGCCGAGCCGGATCTGCGCGAAGTCCGGGTCGCTCGGCCGCCGCTCCCAGAGCCGGCGGCCCTCGGCGACGATCGACCAGAGCTGGTCCGGCTCCGGGTGCAGGAACAGCTGCGCGCCGCGCTGCCGGTCCGCGGTGCGGCGGACCTGACGGCGCATCTGCTGCAGGTACTTCAGGTAGTCGCGGCGCTCGTCCGCCGTCCCGGCACTGCCGCCCTTGCGGGCCTTGACGACCTGCGCCACCGCCATCGCGGCGGTGGAGGCCACCATCAGCACGCCCATCATCTTCATCGGCCCCTGGCCGTTGAAGAGGAAGGCCGCCGAACCGCCCATGCCCAGCAGCGGCAGCAGGGACATCATCCAGTCCTCGCCACCGGCTCGCGGCAGCTCCGGCGGCGGCACCAGCTCCACCGGCTCGTCCGGTACCGGCGGCGGATACGCCCGCGCCGGACGCTTGACCGTAATCACACTCACTGGCATCAGCCCTCACGCACACGCAACTGGACACGTACGGGTATTGAGGGCGCCCCGTGTGTGATGACGCCGCCCCCGCTCCGCCGATCGCAGGCGCCCCGGGGTCGCGCGTCATCGCCCCCCGTACGCCTCGCGCAGGGGCCCACCCTACTGGGAGCACGTCAACCGTTCGAGCACGGGGGCGTAACTCGCCTGCTCCGCACCGGCTTGACGCTCCGTCCGGGGGCAGGTATCCCGGCCCGAACCATCTGACGGTAGGGTGTCGCCGCGCCAACTCTTGGTCGGGTCGTGCCAATTACCGGCCCCGAGCGGGCGCCAAGCTGACAACGGACACAGCAACAGGGGGAAGCGCCGGTGAGCTCTAACGCCACTACCGGATTCTGCCGGGTCACCGTCGTGGCGCCGGACAGCCGGATCGACGTCGCACTGCCGGAGGACGTTCCGCTCGCGGACATCTACCCCGAGGTGCTGCGGCTCTCCGGGCAGACCCAGGTGGACGGTGCGCCGACCGGCTTCCACCTGGTGCGCCGCGACGGCACGGTGCTGGACAGCGGGCTCCCGCTGGCCGCCCAACAGGTGCGCGACGGGGATCTGCTGAGCCTGCGTCCGTTCGCGGAGTCGCTGCCGCCGGCCGTCTACGACGACGTGGCCGACGCCATCGCCAGCGCGGTCGGCGCCGACCACCGCTTCTGGAGCCCGGAGCTGATGCGCTCCTTCGGCCTGATCGGGGCGGGCGTGCTGCTCACCCTGCTCGGCTTCGCGCTCTGGTTCGCCGACCTCCGGCACGACATGCACGGCCTGCCCGGGATCCTGGCCGGCGTCACCGCCGTGGTGCTGGTCGCCTTCGCCGGCGTCCGCGCCCGGGTCTACCAGGACCACGACGCCGCCCTCGCACTCGGCCTCGGCGCCCTGCCGCACACGCTGATCGCCGGCAGCGGCATCGTCGCGGTGGCCACCGTCGGCGACGGCCCCGGCCGCCTCCAGCTGCTGGTCGGCTGCGTCGCCGTCCTGGTGGTCTCGGTCCTGCTGGTCGGCATGCTCCCGGAGAAGGACTCGGCCTTCGTGGCCTCCGCCTTCCTGGCCGCCGCCGGCACCCTGGCCTCTTTCGCCGCCGTCCTGCTCTCCGACACCCCCGCCACCGACATCGCCGCCGTCACCGGCGTCGCGGCCGTCGCGGCCGTCGGCTTCCTGCCCGCGCTCTCCGCCCGCTTCGCCCGCCTGCCCGTCGGCTTCAACGCCCCCGGCCAGACCCGCACCCGCGGCAGCTCCTACGCCGAGGAGGCCGCCGCCTCCGAGACCGTCCAGTACGAGCGGATCGCCCACCAGGCCCGCCGCGGCCACGAGGTGCTGGTCGGCCTGGTCGGCGGCTGCGCCGCCACCGTCATCGGCGCCTGCACCGTGCTCGGCTTCAGCGACCGGCAGTGGGGCGAGCTGCTGGCCCTGGCCATCGGCATCGCCACCATGCTGCGGGCCCGCCTGTTCCGCTACACCGGCCAGGTCTTCGCCCTCACCATCGCCGGCCTGATCAGCCTGGCGCTGCTGATCATCGGGCTCTCGCTGCACACCCCGCAGTTCATCCTCAGCTCCACCACGTCCTCCTCGGTGGACCTGCGGACGGTCTGGCTCTCCGCCTCCATCGCGGCCGGCGCGGCCATCCTCACCGGCATCGCCCTGGTCGTCCCCCGCCTGGGCGTCTCCCCCTTCTGGGGCCGCATCCTGGACATGGTCGACGGCCTGACGCTGGTCGCCCTGGTCCCGCTCGCCCTGGCCGTCCTCGACGTCTACGGCCTGATCCGCGGCGCCACCGGCTGACCGCGACCCGCTGACGAGGCCCCACCGCGCCCGTCGTCACCCCTGCGGCAAGGGGCGGCGGCGGGCGCTGGTACTCTTGGTCAGTCCGAGTTCAGTCAGACCCCTGTGTCGTCTACCAAGGGTCACTCGGAAAACCTTGAAGGAGATGCCGTGGCTCTCGCCGCTGACGTCAAGAAGCAGATCTTCGCCGAGTTCGGCCAGAAGGAGGGCGACACCGGCTCTCCCGAGGTTCAGGTCGCGATGCTCTCCCGCCGGATCTCGGACCTGACCGAGCACCTCAAGTTCCACAAGCACGACCACCACTCGCGTCGTGGCCTGCTGATCCTGGTCGGCCAGCGCCGCCGCCTTCTCCAGTACCTGGCCAAGAAGGACATCGAGCGCTTCCGTACCCTGGTGGACCGCCTCGGCATCCGCCGCGGTGCCGCCGGCGGCGCCCGCTAAGACCGCTGCAAGGGGCGGCTCCCCGACACCGGGGAGCCGCCCCTCGCTGCATACCCGAACGAGAACGGCGCACCCCGCCGCACCGCACGCGTCCTAATGACGAGCTCGGTAGGGTGTGAATTTGTAAAGTGAGGGGCATGCCCGGTCATGGTGCCGACACGACGTCGGCCCGACCCAGGCAACAAACGCACTCACCCAGCGGGGAGAAGGGCCTCAAACGGAGGCCGCCCGCATCCGGAGGAGCGTCCAGACGCGACCGCCGACCAGGCCCGAGAGGCGCCGGTCCTCGGTAGTGGCCCCCGGGAGTCCCCACCGCGGGAAGCCCCGGAGGCTTCGATCGAAGACCGGCCCGAACTGCCCAGGGCCGCCGGCAGACAGCAGCGCTGACGCTCCTCCGGGAACGTACGAAAGAGGAGATCTTCCAGGTGGAAGAGAACGTGTTCTACGCCGAGGCCGTCATCGACAACGGCAGCTTCGGCACCCGCACCATCCGTTTCGAGACCGGCCGCCTGGCCCGTCAGGCCGCCGGCTCCGCCGTGGCCTACCTGGACGACGACACCATGGTGCTGTCGGCCACCAGCGCCTCCAAGCAGCCGAAGGAGCACTTCGACTTCTTCCCGCTGACGGTGGACGTCGAGGAGCGGATGTACGCCGCGGGCCGCATCCCCGGCTCGTTCTTCCGTCGTGAGGGCCGGCCCTCCGAGGACGCGATCCTCACCTGCCGCCTGATCGACCGCCCGCTGCGCCCGTCCTTCGTCAAGGGCCTGCGCAACGAGGTCCAGGTCGTCTGCACCGTCATGGCGCTCAACCCGGACCACCTGTACGACGTGGTGGCCATCAACGCCGCCTCGGCCTCCACCCAGCTCGCGGGCCTGCCGTTCTCCGGCCCGATCGGTGGCGTCCGGGTCGCGCTGATCAAGGGTCAGTGGGTGGCCTTCCCGACCCACTCCGAGCTCGAGGACGCCGTCTTCGACATGGTCGTGGCCGGCCGCACCCTGCCGGACGGCGACGTCGCGATCATGATGGTCGAGGCCGAGGCCACCACCAAGACCATCACCCTGGTGGGCGAGGGCGCCGAGGCTCCGACCGAGGAGGTCGTGGCCGCCGGTCTCGAGGCCGCCAAGCCGTTCATCAAGGTGCTCTGCGCCGCCCAGGCGAAGCTGGCCGCCCAGGCCGCCAAGCCCACCGGCGAGTTCCCGGTCTTCCTGGACTACCAGGACGACGTGCTGGCCGCCCTGACCACCGCCGTCAAGGGCGAGCTGGCCAAGGCGCTCACCATCGCCGGCAAGACCGAGCGCAACAACGAGATCGACCGCATCAAGGGCATCGCCGCCGAGAAGCTCCTGCCGGAGTTCGAGGGCCGCGAGAAGGAGATCGGCGCCGCCTACAACGCGCTGACCAAGAAGATCGTCCGCGAGCGCGTCATCACCGACAAGGTGCGCATCGACGGCCGCGGCGTCACGGACATCCGTACGCTGGCCGCCGAGGTCGAGGCGATCCCGCGCGTGCACGGCTCCGCCCTGTTCGAGCGCGGCGAGACCCAGATCCTGGGCGTCACCACGCTGAACATGCTCCGCATGGAGCAGCAGCTCGACACGCTCTCCCCGGAGACCCGTCGCCGCTACATGCACAACTACAACTTCCCGCCGTACTCGGTCGGCGAGACCGGCCGCGTCGGTTCGCCGAAGCGCCGCGAGATCGGCCACGGCGCGCTGGCCGAGCGGGCGATCCTGCCCGTGCTGCCGACCCGCGAGGAGTTCCCCTACGCGATCCGCCAGGTCTCCGAGGCGCTGAGCTCCAACGGCTCCACCTCGATGGGCTCGGTCTGCGCCTCGACCATGTCGCTGCTGAACGCGGGTGTCCCGCTGAAGGCCGCCGTGGCCGGCATCGCGATGGGCCTGATCTCGCAGGAGATCGACGGCGAGACCCACTACGTCACGCTGACCGACATCCTCGGTGCCGAGGACGCGTTCGGCGACATGGACTTCAAGGTCGCCGGTACCCGCAACTTCATCACCGCGCTGCAGCTGGACACCAAGCTCAACGGCATCCCGGCCTCCGTGCTGGCCGCCGCGCTGAAGCAGGCCAAGGACGCCCGCCTGCACATCCTCGACGTGATGAACGAGGCCATCGACGCTCCGGACGAGATGTCGCAGTACGCCCCGCGCATCATCACGATCAAGATCCCGGTGGACAAGATCGGTGAGGTCATCGGCCCCAAGGGCAAGATGATCAACCAGATCCAGGAGGACACCGGCGCCGAGATCACGATCGAGGACGACGGCACCATCTACATCGGTGCCAGCGACGGTCCGGCCGCCGAGGCCGCCCGCACCACGATCAACCAGATCGCCAACCCGACCATGCCGGAGGTCGGCGAGCGTTACCTGGGCACCGTGGTGAAGACCACGACCTTCGGTGCGTTCGTGTCGCTCATGCCGGGCAAGGACGGCCTGCTGCACATCTCGCAGATCCGCAAGCTCGCCGGTGGCAAGCGCGTGGAGAACGTCGAGGACGTGCTGGCCGTCGGCGCCAAGGTCCAGGTCGAGATCGCCGAGATCGACCCGCGCGGCAAGCTCTCGCTGATCCCGGTCGTCGAGGGCGAAGAGGGCGACGCCGCCCCCGCCGCCGAGTAACCACTCGAGAGCAACCACAACAGGGGCGCGAGGAACTGCGCGACCAGCCCGGCACCTCGTGTGCCGGCGGTCGGACCCGCAGTCCCTCGCGCCCCTGTCTCATGCGTTACACCGACGGAGGTACCACCCCGTGGCCCAGGCCAGCGCGGCGCAGCAGCGCCCCGGCTCCACCCGGACCCTGCTCAAGGGCGTGGACGGCGCCGGCACCGTGCGCCGCACCGTCCTCCCCGGCGGTCTGCGGGTCGTCACCGAGACCCTCCCGACGGTCCGCTCCGCGACCTTCGGCATCTGGGTCGGCGTCGGCTCCCGGGACGAGACCCCGGCGCTGAACGGCGCCACCCACTACCTGGAGCACCTGCTCTTCAAGGGCACCGCCCGCCGCACCGCGCTGGAGATCTCCGCCGCGCTGGACGCGGTCGGCGGCGAGATGAACGCGTTCACCGCCAAGGAGAACACCTGCTACTACGCGCGGGTGCTCGACACCGACCTGCCGCTGGCCATCGACGTGGTCTGCGACATGCTCACCGGCTCGCTGATCCGGCCCGAGGACGTGGAGGCCGAGCGCGGCGTCATCCTCGAGGAGATGGCGATGGCCGAGGACGATCCGGGCGACGTGGTGCACGACCTGTTCGCCAAGGTGATCTACGGCGACACCCCGCTGGGCCGCCCGATCCTCGGTACCCAGGAGACGGTCACCAACCTGACCCGCGATCAGATCGCCGGGTTCTTCCACCGCCGCTACAAGCCCGAGCAGCTGGTGGTCGCCGCGGCCGGCAACCTCGACCACGCGACCGTGGTCCGGCAGGTCCGCAAGGCCTTCGCCCCGGTCCTGGCCCGCTCGGCCGGCCACCCCGCCGAGGTCCGCAAGGGCGTCCGCGCGCTGCGCACGGCCGGCAAGGTCGAGGTGCTCAACCGTCCGACCGAGCAGGCCCACCTGGTGCTGGGCGTGCCCGGCGTGCCGCGCCACGACGAGCGCCGCTGGGCCCTCGGGGTGCTCAACGCCGCGCTCGGCGGCGGGATGAGCTCGCGGCTGTTCCAGGAGGTCCGGGAGAAGCGCGGGCTGGCCTACTCGGTCTACTCGTACTCCTCCTCCTACGCCGACAGCGGCCTGTTCGGCATCTACGCCGGCTGCCAGCCCAAGCGGGTCGAGCAGGTGCTGGAGATCTGCCGCGAGGAGCTCGCCAAGGTGGTCGCCGAGGGCATCACCGAGGAGGAGCTGCGCCGCGCGATCGGCCAGATCTCCGGCTCCACCGTGCTCGGCATGGAGGACACCGGCTCGCTGATGAACCGGATCGGCAAGGCCGAGATCAGCTACGGCCAGCACCTGTCGGTCAGCGAGATGCTGGAGCGGATCGCCGCCGTCACCCTGGACGAGGTCCACGCGGTGGCCCGGGACGTGCTCGGCGCGCACCGGCCCTCGCTCGCACTGATCGGCCCGATCAACCAGAAGCGGGCCGACGCGCTCGCCGCCCTGCTCGCCTGACCATCCCGTTGGCCTGAGAGGACATCTGACATGACGTCTGTCGCCGTGATCGGCGCCACCGGCCGGATCGGCTCGGAGGCGGTCAAGGCCGTCACCGCCGCCCCGGACATGGAGCTGACCGCCGCGCTCAACCGCTCCTCCTCGCTGGAGGAGCTCAAGGGCGCCGAGGTCGTGGTCGAACTCACCCACCCCGACGCGGTGATGGCCAACCTGGAGCACTGCGTCCGCAACGGCATCCACGTGGTCACCGGCACCACCGGCTGGACCGAGGAGCGGCTGGCCACCCTGCGCGGCTGGCTGGCCGAGGCCCCCGGGGTCGGCGTGCTGATCGCCCCGAACTTCTCCATCGGCGCGGTGCTGTCGATGAAGTTCGCCCAGCAGGCGGCCAAGTACTTCGAGACCGTCGAGGTCGTCGAGCTGCACCACAACCACAAGGCGGACGCCCCCAGCGGTACCGCCGCCCGCACCGCCCAGCTGATCGCCGCCGCCCGGGAGGAGGCCGGCCTGCCCCGGCAGTCCGACCCGACCACCCACGGCCTGCCCGGCGCCCGCGGCGCCGACGTGGACGGCGTCCCGGTGCACTCGGTCCGGCTGCGCGGCCTGCTGGCGCACCAGGAGGTGCTGCTCGGCGACACCGGCGAGACCCTGACGATCCGTCACGACTCGCTGCACCACAGCTGCTTCATGCCCGGCATCCTGCTCGGCGTGCGCAAGGTGGCCGAGCACCCGGGGCTGACCTTCGGCCTCGAGCACTTCATGGAGCTCTGAACACGGCATGACCTCCCGCACCGGCTTCTTCCTGCTCTCGGCGGCGCTGCTGCTGGTCTCGCTGATCTGCGTGGGCGAGGGCGTCCAGCTGATCGCCACCGGCAAGCCGCTCGGCATCGGCCTCGGCGTCTGCGCCTTCGTCGTCCCGGCGATCGGGGTCTGGTTCCTGCGCCAGACCGTGCGGTTCGGGAAGGCCAGCGAGCGGCTCGCCAAGGAGCTGGAGGCCGAGGGGGGCCTCCCGGTGGACGAGCTGCGCCGCACCGCCGGGGGGCGGATCGACCGGGCGTCGGCCGACGAGGTGTTCGCCCGCCGCAAGGCGGAGGCGGAGGCGGCACCGGGGGACTGGCGGGTGTTCTTCCGCCTGGCGGTGGCGTACGCGGACGCGGGTGACACGCCACGGGCCCGCAAGGCCATGCAGCACGCGATCAAGCTGCACGGGAGCAACGAACCGAATGGGAGCAAGAGTTGAGCAGCGAAGTGAAGTTCCGGGACGACGTGACGGTGCAGCTGGTGCGCAGCGCCGCCGCCGACTCGGACGTCATCTGGGCCGCCCGGGTCTCCACCGCGGGTGAGCAGTCGCTGGAGGCACTGGCCCAGGACCCGGAGAAGTCGGCCGGTCTGATCAACTTCCTGATGCGGGACCGCCACGGCACCCCCTTCGAGCACAACTCGATGACCTTCTTCATCAGCGCGCCGATCTTCGTCTTCCGCGAGTTCCACCGGCACCGCAGCGGCTGGTCGTACAACGAGGAGTCCGGCCGCTACCGCAACCTGGAGCCGGTCTTCTACGTGCCCGGCGCCGACCGCAAGCTGGTCCAGCAGGGCCGCCCGGGCCGGTACGAGTTCGTGGACGGCACGCCCGAGCAGCAGACCCTGGTGAACGAGCGGATGGAGGAGGCCTACCGGGCCTCGTACACCGCCTACCAGGAGATGCTGGAGGCCGGCGTCGCCCGCGAGGTGGCCCGGGCCGTGCTGCCGGTCGGCCTGTTCTCCTCGATGTACGCCACCTGCAACGCCCGCTCGCTGATGCACTTCCTCTCGCTGCGGACCAAGAAGGAGAACGCCACCGTGCCGTCCTTCCCGCAGCGCGAGATCGAGATGGTCGCCGAGGGCATGGAGGCGGCGTGGGCCGAGCTCATGCCGCTCACCCATGCGGCCTTCGAGAAGCACGGCCGCGTGGCCCCCTGACCTGGGCCGACGGGCATAGGAGTGGCATGTCCGGCATGTCTGGATTGCGGTGATTCTGAGCGCTCCCTAGGCTCAGGTCACGGATTCCGGTGCTGCTCGAACCCCCGAGCGAGTAGCACCGGAATCCCATGCCGGGACCGGAACGGACGGCTGACGGGCCGTCAGTACCACGCCACACCTGTCCGAACCCTGGACCGCTCCGGATACCCCCGGGGTGCCTACGAGTAGTTTTGGACACATGGCTCCGACCTCCACCCCCCAGACGCCTTTCGGCCGGGTCCTGACCGCGATGGTCACCCCGTTCACCGCCGACGGCGCGCTCGACCTCGACGGCGCCCAGCGCCTCGCCACCCACCTGGTGGACTCCGGCAACGACGGCCTCGTGGTCAACGGCACCACCGGCGAGTCCCCCACCACCAGTGACGCGGAGAAGGCCCAGCTGGTCCGCGCCGTCGTGGAGGCGGTCGGTGACCGGGCGCACGTCGTCGCCGGGGTCGGCACCAACGACACCCACCACAGCGTCGAGCTGGCCCGCCAGGCCGAGGCCGCGGGCGCCCACGGCCTGCTGGTGGTCACGCCGTACTACAACAAGCCCCCGCAGGAGGGCATCTACCGGCACAACGTGGCGATCGCCGATGCCACCGGACTGCCCGTGATGCTCTACGACATCCCCGGCCGCTCCGGCGTCGCGATCAGCACCGAGACCCTGGTCCGCCTCGGCCAGCACCCCCGGATCGTCGCCAACAAGGACGCCAAGGGCGACCTGGGCGAGGCCTCCTGGGCCATCGCCCGCTCCGGCCTCGCCTGGTACTCCGGCGACGACATCCTGAACCTGCCGCTGCTCTCGGTCGGTGCGGTCGGCATCGTCAGCGTGGTCGCCCACGTGGTGGCCGGCGAGCTGCGCGCCATGCTCGACGCCTTCCGCGAAGGCGACGTGGCGAAGGCCACCGCGATCCACCAGAGCCTGCTGCCGGTGTTCAGCGGTATGTTCCGCACTCAGGGCGTGATCCTCACCAAGGCCGCGCTCGACCTGCAGGGCCACCCGGCCGGGCCGCTCCGCCTGCCGCTGGTCTCCGCCACGGAGGAGGAGATCGCGCGGCTGAAGGAGGATCTCGCCGCCGGCGGGGTACACCTGTAAACGACAAGACGTGCGCGCCCCGGCTCGCCGGGCCTCCCGAGGCCTGCCGCTGGACCGGACCGAAGGCGCGAGGCATCAGACCTGGCAAGTAGGAAACCATCGAAGCACGCACGCCACGTGTCAGCAGGGGAGGACCCCCGGGGCATGTGGCGTGCGTCGTAAGGAGAGTCTTTTGAGCCACCCTCACCCCGACCTCGGCACGCCCCCGGCCCTCAAGCCCGGCGCCATCCGGATCACCCCGCTCGGCGGCCTCGGCGAGATCGGCCGCAACATGACCGTGCTGGAGCACGCGGGCCGGCTGCTGATCATCGACTGCGGCGTGCTCTTCCCCGAGGACGAGCAGCCCGGCGTCGACCTGATCCTGCCGGACTTCAGCTCCATCCGGGACCGCCTCGACAAGATCGACGGCATCGTCCTGACGCACGGTCACGAGGACCACATCGGTGCCGTCCCGTACCTGCTCCGGGAGAACCCCGACATCCCGCTGATCGGCTCCAAGCTGACCCTCGCGCTGATCGAGGCCAAGCTCGCCGAGCACCGGATCCGCCCGTACGTCCTGGAGGTCAAGGAGGGCGACCGCGAGCGGATCGGCCCCTTCGACTGCGAGTTCATCGCCGTCAACCACTCCATCCCGGACGCCCTGGCCGTCGCCGTCCGCACCCCGGCCGGCATGGTCGTCGCCACCGGTGACTTCAAGATGGACCAGCTCCCGCTGGACGGCCGCCTCACCGACCTCCCGGCCTTCGCCAAGCTGGCCGAGGAGGGCATGGACCTGCTGCTGGTGGACTCCACCAACGCCGAGGTCCCCGGCTTCATCCCGCACGAGCGCGACATCTCCGCGGCGCTGCGCAACGTCTTCGCCAGCGCGGAGAAGCGCATCATCGTGGCCTCCTTCGCCAGCCACGTGCACCGCATCCAGCAGGTGCTGGACGCCGCGCACGAGCACAAGCGCAAGGTCGCCTTCGTCGGCCGCTCGATGGTCCGCAACATGGGCATCGCCCGTGACCTCGGCTACCTCAAGGTGCCGGGCAACATGATCGTCGACGTGAAGACCCTGGACGACCTGCCGGACAAGGACGTCGTCCTGGTCTGCACCGGCTCCCAGGGCGAGCCGATGGCGGCGCTGTCCCGGATGGCCAACCGCGACCACCAGATCCGGATCGTCGAGGGCGACACCGTCATCCTCGCCTCCTCGCTGATCCCGGGGAACGAGACCGCGATCTACCGCGTCATCAACGGCCTGACCCGCTGGGGCGCCAACGTCGTCCACAAGGGCAACGCCAAGGTGCACGTCTCCGGCCACGCCTCGGCCGGCGAGCTCCTGTACTTCTTCAACATCTGCAAGCCGAAGAACCTGATGCCGGTCCACGGCGAGTGGCGCCACCTGCGCGCCTGCGCCGACCTCGGCATCAAGACCGGTGTCCCGAAGAACCGCACCGTGATCGCCGAGGACGGCGTCGTGGTCGACCTCGAGAACGGCGTCGCCAAGATCGTCGGCAAGGTCCAGGCCGGCTACGTGTACGTCGACGGCTCGTCGGTCGGCGACATCACCGAGGCCTCGCTGAAGGACCGTCGGATCCTCGGCGAGGAGGGCTTCATCTCGGTCTTCGTGGTGGTCGACTCCAACAGCGGCAAGATGGTGAGCGGCCCGACCATCCAGGCCCGCGGCTCCGGCATCGACGACGGCGCCTTCGCCCCCGTGGTGGCCCGCCTCCAGGAGGCCCTGGAGAAGTCGGCCGGCGACGGGGTCCTGGAGGTCCGTCAGGTCCAGCAGCTGGTCCGCCGCACCATCGGCAAGTGGGTGGCGGACAACTACCGCCGCCGTCCGATGATCGTTCCGGTGGTCGTGGAGGTCTAGACCTCTCGGTTTGACTTGGGGCAGCCCGGTGCGTAACGTTCTCCGGGTTGCCCCAAGCGGCCGAAAGAACTTCTCCGAGTGAAATCGGGAAGGAAAAACGGCCCGAAGAACTCTGGTAGAGTTCGGGAGCGCCGAAAGGCGAAGAGCGAAATCGGAAAGCGAAACTCCGGGAAATCGGAGCGGAAAACATCTGATAAGCTCGAAACGCGAACGAAGCGCCCGGAGGGCCCGCTGGAAGGCGGACCGAAGGAAGCCACCGTTCCTTGAGAACTCAACAGCGTGCCAAAAGTCAACGCCAGATA
>NZ_JBSGEL010000098.1:0-22026 GCF_053602875.1 Kitasatospora sp. NPDC004289
GTGATCATCCTGCTCACGCTCGGCATCATCTTCCGCAGCCCGATCATCGCCTTCCTGCCGGTGCTCTCGGTCTTCGTCTACTCGATGGTCGCCGGGCCGCAGCGGGAGGACGTGCCCCCGCCGCACGGGGTCCGGCACGGGGCGGGGCACGGCGGGCAGTACGTCTTCCGGCACGTGCTGGCCCAGCAGGTGGCGTACCGTCACGTGCCCGGACCGCAGCGGGCCCGGCTGCACCGCCAGGCCGTCGAGGCGCTACGAGCCCTGACGCCCCCTCCGCTGGTCCAGATCGCCCACCACACGCTGGCCGCCGGGGACCGCGAGGCCTGGCTGCCCAGGGTGGAGGAGGCGGCCGAGCAGTCCATCGCGCTGGGCGACACCGGCACCGCCGCCGCCCTGCTCCACCAGGTGCTGGAGCAGCCCCACCTCTCCGCCGGCGACCGCTCCCGCACCGCGCTGGCCCTCGGCCGGATCGCGGTCAACGGGCCGGACCACCTGGCCAACGCCGCCGTGCTGCGCTCCATCCTGGCCGACCCCCGGCTGCCCACCGCCACCTGCGGCGAGATCCGGATGGACCTCGGCCTGCTGATGGTCAACCACGGTGGCGACCGCTCGGGTTACGAGGAGATCGCCCGCTCCATCGGCGAGTTGGAGTCCAAGCCGGAGAAGGCCGCCCGGGCGATGATCGCGATGGCGATGAACGAACGGGACGAGGCGGCGGCCCACTCCCGGGCCTGGCTGGAACGCGCCGAGCAGACCCTCGCCGCGAGCCCCGACCAGGCCGTGCGGGCGGCAGCCCGGGCCACCCGGCTGACCCTGCTGGCCCGGGACGGCGACCCGGCGGTCTGGGCCGAACTCGACCGCCTGCCGCGGCAGTCGGAGGACACCGACCTGCTGCGCCAGACCACCCGGGCGGTCTACAACGTCGGCGAGCTCGCCATCGAACTGGGCCACGACCAGCGGGCCGCCGAACTCCTGGCCGAGAGCCGGGAGTTGGCCCGCCGGGCGGACATCCCCTACCTGGAGTGTTACAGCCGGATCGCCCTGCTGCGGCTGGACGGGGTGGCCGGCCGGTGGGAGGGGATCGAACGGGGCTTCGCCGTACTGGCCGACCAGTACCCGGACATGGCGATGGCCGGGACGGAGCAGAGCCTCACCCTGGGCCGGCTGGCCACGGCCCGGGGCCGCACCGCCGAGGCCCTGCGCCACTACCGGGCCGCCGCCGAGTACGGCGAACGGGAGTCCCAGGTGACCTCCGCCGTCCGTGCCGCGGTCGGCCTGGCCGCCGTCCGGCTGGCCGAGGGCGCTCCGGAGGACGCCTGGGCCACCGTCACGCCGGCGGTGCGGCTGCTGGCCCGGGCGGGTGCGTGGGCGCGCGCCACCGGCCTGCTGCCGGTGGCGGTGGCCGCGGGCCTCGCCTGCGGGCAGGAGGCGGCCGCGACAGCCTTGGTGGAGCAGGCGGGGGAGGGCCTGCGAGGCCGGGACGGGCCAGGGGCGCGGGCCGAGCTGCACCTGGCCCACGGCCTGATCCAGGCGCAGGCCCAACCGGCCCTGGCCGTCGAGCACCTCACCACCGCCCGGGACATCTGGCGGGCCGTCGGCCGCCCCTACGAGGCCGCCAGGGCCGCCGAACTGCTGGCCCGCGCCCTGGCGGCCACCGAACGGGACCGGGCGGCCGCACACCTCACCGACGCCGTCGAGTCCTTCACCCGCCTCGGCGCCACCGCCGACACCGCCCGCTGCGGCCCCCTGCTCCGCGAGCTCGGCCTCACCCGCCCCGCCGCCCGCGGCCGCCAGGGCTACGGCTCCCGCCTCTCGCCCCGCGAACGCCAGGTCGCCGACCTCCTGGTCGAGGGCGCCACCAACCAGGCGATCGCCCAGGCGCTCTTCCTCTCCCCGCGCACCGTCGAACAGCACGTCGCCCACGTCCTGAAGAAGCTCGACACCACCCGCAAGACCATCTCCGACGTCCACCCGGGAGAGCGGGAGTAGCACGCGCCGGCATCAGCGCACCCGCTCGATCCGGCGCGGAGCCGCGCTGCCCTCCAGGTCGGCACAGGCGCGGACCACCTCGGCGCGGTCCCGCCGCGCCCCCGCGACACTGCCGAGGACCCGGCGGGTCCGTTCACGCTCCACGTCTACCACGGTGCGGTGGCGGATCCATGCCCGGGCGACCGCCGCGACGGTGCTGAGTACCGCGAGGGCGAGGGACAGCAGAGGGTGGTCGGAAATGATCGATCCCATGTCTCTTCTCCTCCAAGGACGATGAGCGATTGGCCGGAAGGCCGCGTCCAGAGTGTCGGGGGCGTCGAATTTCCCACTAGAGTGTGGAAAATCTGGGAAACAGAACTTCTGACCGGGTGGGGAGACCATGTCAGCGGGGCGTCCGCCCAAAGGTGAGCAGGAGTACTACCCGGAACTGCGGGAGTTGGCGACCTGGTTCCGACAGGCCTTGGCCAGTGCGGGTTACGGAACGCCGAACTCCTTCATCCGGACCGGGTTCGCGGGCAAAGCGGCCGTGTACGGCGTGCACAACGCCTCGCGTCTGTTGACCCTGGAATTCACCAAGGCGCTGGCGATCGCGCTCGGGCGTGACCCGGCCGAGGTGGTGCCGATCTGGACCCGGGCCAAAGAGGCCCGGGACCGAGCGACCACGGTGCAACAGGGGGCGAAGGCACCACGCCCGTCCTCCTGGAGCGAAGTCCCCGTGCCGGCGCTGGCCCTGCGCAACCTGTTGGAGGCGCAGGCAGCCTGGGTCGACCGACTGCCGTACGACATCCTGGACGTCAAGGAACCGCCGCTGTCGGCGATCTACGTCCGTCAGCAGATCAGGGCCATGGCGCTTGCCAGGGAGAGCGGTCCTGGTTCGGGGCACAGGGTTGAGGGCGACCCCCAGCAGGCACCTACCGAGCAGACCACGGCGCCCGGCAGGGATACCGTCCTCCCGCTGACTGAGGTGCTCGGCAGACCAGGGCACATCTTGGTGACGGGCGAGCCCGGCTCCGGAAAGTCCACACTCACCAGTCACTTGACCTGGTGGCTGTCGCGCATCTGGCTGCGGGAGAAGAGTCTGCTTGCCGCTCCCAGTGCCGAGCCACTGGTGCCACTGCGCATCGCGGCCCGTACCCTCGTGGGCCATTCGGGGTCGTGGAGCGCGGCACTGTGTGAGGCGACCAGGCAGAGCATGGGACACAGCTTGGTGGCCGACCCCGAACCGGGGCTGTTCGCCGAGCGGGTGCAGGGAGTCCGCTGGCTGGTGATGGTGGACGGGCTTGACGAGGTGACGGACCGCCAGGCCAGGAACCAGATCATCCGGACCATCTCGCAGCACGCCAGGACGGACGGTGCGTACCGGTTCCTGGTGACCACTCGGCCGCTGCCCGAGAACGAGCTGACTCCGTTGCGGACCGCCGCCTTCACTGAGTTCCAGGTGGAACCGTTCAGCCCGGCCGAACTGCGGGACTTCGCCGATCAGTGGTTCAGGGCTCAAGGGTTAGAGGAGCGGGAGACCGAAGCGGCAGTGGCGCGGTTCCTCCAGGAGACCGAGGACGGCCGGCTGAGCGAGCTGGTGCGGAACCCTCTGCTGGCGACCATCGCCGCCGTGAGCGCGACGATCGATCCCAGCCGATCGCTGCCAGCCAACCGAGTGAGCCTCTATCAGCTCTTCTTCGAGAACCTCCTCAACCGGAGCGCCGAGCGTGGTGGCGGTCGACAGCCGACCCCACTGGAGAGCTGGTTCCGCCGGTTCAGGCAGGAGCTGATCGAGGCGATCGCCCAGCATCGGATCGAGAGCGACGGATCGCTGGAGGCGGCAGCTCGCGAGTGGGCACGGCAACGCCTGCCCGAAGGCATCGGTACGGCTGGCCGCTGGGAGCCGGAGCTCCGGCAACTGCTGCTGGATTCCGGACTCCTGGTGCTCCAAGGCAACGACCTGCGATTTCTGCACCACTCCTTCGCGGAGTTTCTGGCGGCCCAGGCCTATGCCAGGGCGGTGCCTCCCGACTTTCCGGACCTGGACGCCTGGGTCGGCAGGGGGATCAGCGAGGCTGAGCACACGCTGGTGCTGTTCACCTTCCGGCTCTGGGCGGACCGGGAGGAGTGCGATGCGGACCTGATCGTGGATCACCTGCTGACTGGGATGCTCAACGCGTACAACCTGGCCAACCTCGCCGGACTACTGATCGCGGAGGGAGCCAAGGTCAGCGCTGGGAGAGTGTCGGTTGTCCTCCAGCGGCTGGAGGACAGCGCCCGGAGTGAGTTCCAAGAGGAGCAGCGGGTAAGGGCGTTCACCACGCTCGCGGGGTTGGCGAGCCTGCCGGAGGCGGGTGAGCGGCTGAGGAGGCTCGCAACGAGCCCCGTGCTCATGGTCACCCAGCGGCTCCAGGCTTTGGAGGCGTTGAGCCGGGTCGTCAGCCGTTCGGAGGCGGAAGAGCTGCTGGCGCGCATCCTGGGCGGGACCTACGGGGTCCTGCCGTCCGCGGCCAGGGTCGCTCGGACGATCGGTGTGGTGGCTCAGGACCTGGTGCGCCAGCGGGCGCTGTCGATGCAGGACGAGGTGTGGGTGGACAGTTGGGAGTGGGGCGTCGCGAGTAGGACTTTGGAGGTGCTGGGAAGGACGGAGGAGGTAGAGGATCTCGCGCGCCGTGTCCTGGCGGATCCCGGTGCACACCGAGCTGACATCGAATGGGCGGCGGAAGCTTGGCTGAAGGCCTCCAGCGGCCACTGCGCCGACGAGATCGTCGAGCTGGCCCTTCGGCGCCCCGCAGCTGACCATGAAGGGCGTGACGCACTGGCGCGCATGCTGGGGGATCACGGTGCACCCGTAGCAGCTGTCCGCCTTGCCCGCGTAGTCCTGACGGAGGGCAAAGCACAGGCGGCATTCATGAACAGCGCCGCGAAGATCCTGTCCCAGACCTCGGAAGGCGACGGTGCCGAGGTGATCCGGCTGGCTTGGGCGAATGTGACGCCGTCCGCAGGCCAGCCGCCGTACCTCAAAGCTTGGTTGGCCCGGTCGATTGCCGAGGCGGGAGCGCAGGGCCTGGCGGCCGAATGGGCCAAGGAGGTACTGACCACCTACTCCGGTGCGACCCACGAGATGTCGTTGGTGGTGGCCGCGTGGCTTGCCGCCGAGGGGAGCGCGGCAGCGCCCGAGATCATGAGGATATTGCGTGAGGGCGAGCTGCTCTCACCGCACGAGAGGTCGCGCTGTGCTCGAGAGCTGATGGACGCCGGAGCGGCCGCCGAGGGCCGGAGCATGGCCGAGTTGGCACTGCGGACGCCACTTCTCGGCAGCTCGTACTACGAAGAGGCCGCCACGGTACTTGTCAAGGCATTGTCCGCGGACGCCGGGATCGTTCTGGAGGAGATCGTGGCAGGCGAGGCCGGTGGCGATCCGGAGTGGCTGGACGGTGTGATCGAGGCCCTGGAGGAGGGCGGGGCAGGTCCGCTGCGTCCGTTGCGGCGCGCGCTGGCCCGGATGCTCGTGAGCCTGCCGACCGCGACGGGCAGTCAGCGTCTGGGCGCGCAGGGCACCTTGTTGGAGATCGAGGGCCTGGCCTATTTGCCCGAGATCGTCGCGGCTGTGAAGGGCAGCCCGCGCTTCTCCCTGAAGGACGTCCGCCACGCCGCGAAGGGGCTTGCGAACATGGGCCAGCGCGAGGCAGCGCTGGAGTGTTGGCAGTGGTGTTTGGAGATCCTGCGGCCTCCGGACAGTCAGGAGCTCGAGCTGTTGCAGGACATCCTTGCGGCGGACGTCGGCGCGGAGGCGGTCGGCTGGTTGCGGGAGATGAGTGTGCGGCCCGGGTTGAGTGACCTGAAGCGATTGCGACTCCGGCAGATGCTTGCCTGGCTGGAGCCGGCGCTCGCCCCGGAGGCATGAACCCAGAGCCGAAGCCTTTTGCTGACAGTTCGTCAGCAAGGGTTGACCGCGCACCGACACGGGCCTACAACGTAGGGACGCCGTCCGGAGGGCCCCAAGTCTTCGGGCGGGCACGAAAGTTCACCTTCTCGCCCCTACCGAGAAAGAGGCCTTTCCCATGCGCGCTCGCACCCACCTCGCCCTCGCGGCGGCGGCCGCCACCCTCGCCGTCGGTGCCCTCCCGGCCTCGGCGGCGGCACCCGCCCAGCCGGTGGCCGCCGCTGTCCTCAGCACCGGCGGCGCGGCCGGCCCGGCCGTCGCGGTCGGCGACGTCCTCACCGCTCCGCTGGTGTCCGGTGCCAAGGCCACCTTTTACTCGACCGCCGCCGGTGGCACCGGCGTCACCTGCGCGGTCTCCCAGTACACCTCCAAGGTCACCTCCAACCCCGCCGCTCCCGGCGTCGCGACCGCCGCGCTGACCGGACAGACCTTCAGTTCCTGTACGGCGAACGTCACCGGCGTCACCTCCGTCAAGAGCCTGACGGTCGGGAACCTGCCCTACACCGTCTCGGTCAGCGACGCGGCCGGCCTCCCGGTCACGATGGCCGGCGGCTCGGCCGGTCCGATCCAGGCGACGGCCGTGCTCAACTCCTGGTTCGGGACGCTGACCTGCACGTACCAGCTGAGCGGCGCCTTCACCGGCAGCGCCGACAACACGGCGCACAGCCTCTCCTTCCGCAACGAGTACTTCGTCAAGAGCGGCGGCTCGGGCCTCTGCCCCGGGGAGGGCTACTTCTCCGCGTCCTACGGGCCGGTCGCCGACAGCAGCCAGGCCGGCAGCCCGGTGGTCACCGTCAACTGACCTTCCCCGCAGGGCCTGTGCCCCGGCCGGACCCCCATCCGGCCGGGGCCTCGCCGTGCCGGTCCGGTACCGTCCCGGTATGGAGAGGACCACCGCGCTGCGCGGCATCGCCGCGAACGGCTCCCGGCTGACGCCGGAGGAGCTCGCCCGGAAGGCCACCGAGCTGGAGCTGCCGCTCGCCGACCTGTACGTGCTGGCGGGCCGTCAGGTGCCGGACGGGCTGCTGCCGCCGGAGCGTGACGCCGAGGTGGCGAGGGAGTTCGGGTACCGTGCCAGCCTCTGCGGCCACGGGGCGCTCGCGGAGCTGGAGGAGTTCGTGCGCGGGCTGCCGAGGCTGGCGGCGCCGGGGCCGTTCACGCAGTCGGGCGTCGGGCACGACCGGCCGTACGGCCCGGGGTTCGCCACGGTGTTCGCCGGGCTGATGCGCAACCGTGGCTTCGGGATCCGCTCGCTGCCGTTCGTCGGGCTGTCCCGGAGCACCCTGGTCCAGATGGTGCGGAACTACGAGGACGAGGGCATGAAGCCTCACCACGAGTACCAACTGTGCGCGGTGGCCGGGGTGTTGGGCTGGACACTGCGGGACCTCTTCGCGGTCGCGGGGGACCCGTTCGAGGACCGCCTCAGGCCGGTGATCCTCTGCCGTCACCTGGGCCGGGTGTTCGTGGCCGCCACCCACCTGACCACGGATCAGCTGGTCCAGGCCCTCGGGGAGGCGGACCGGCTGAGCGGCAGGCAGTACCAGGGAGTGTGGCGCGGGGTTTCCGAGGGCGACGTCGAGGGGTGTCCGGACTACCGCTGACGGCCACCGTCTTCGGGAGGTGTCGGCACGGGCGCCTCCATCTGCCTTTATTCGTACGACTCTTGACAGCGAGTCGGGGGCGCAGCACGCTCTGAGCAATGGGAGAGCGCTCTCCCGTTCATGTTCCGGTCACCCCCACCCCGACGCCGGAGAGTTCCCATGCCCGCATCACCAGTGCGCCCACCCGCCCTGGCCCTGCTGCTGGCGGTCACGCTGACCGCGGCCGCGCTGTTGTTCCTCCCGTCCGCCCGCGCCCAGGCCGCGCCGGTCCTGCTCTCGCAGGGCCGACCGGTGACGGCCTCCAGCACCGAGCACTACGGCACCGTCCCCGGCAACGCGGTGGACGGCGACGCCGGCACCCGGTGGTCCAGCGCGGCCGCCGATCCGCAGTGGCTCCAGGTCGACCTGGGCGCGGTCCGGACCGTCGGTCAGGTGGTCATCCGCTGGGAGACCGCGTACGCGAAGGCGTACCGGATCGAGCTCTCGGCGGACGCCACCTCCTGGACGACGGCCTACTCGACCACCACCGGACCGGGAGGTGTCGAGACCCTCGCGGTCTCGGGCCAGGGCCGCTACGTGCGCCTGTACGGGACCCAGCGGGCGACCCAGTACGGGTACTCCCTCTGGGAGTTCCAGGTCTACGGAAGCGACGGCGCAACGCCCACGCCCAGCCCGACCCCCAGTCCGACCCCCAGTCCGACCCCCACGCCGACACCCACCCAGGAGCCCGGCTGGAGCACGGTCTTCGCCGACACCTTCGACGGCGCCGCCGGTAGCCGGCCGGCCGCCGCCGACTGGACCGTGCAGACCGGCCGGTCCTACCCCGGTGGTCCGGCCGGCTGGGGCACCGGCGAGGTGCAGACCGCCACCGACGCCGCCGCCAACGTCGGGCTCGACGGTGCCGGACGGCTGACCCTGACGGCGCGCCGGGACGGTGCCGGGGCCTGGACCTCGGGGCGGGTGGAGAGCCGCCGCTCCGACTTCGCGGCCCCGGCGGGCGGCAAGCTGATGATCACCGTGAACGCCCGCCAGCCCGACGCCGCCGACGGCACCGGCTACTGGCCGTCGGTCCGGGTGATGGGCGCGGGGAACCGCGACGGGCTCAACACCCGGCCGGGAGCGGGGGAGTTGGACCTGCTGGAGGCGGTGAACGGCCACGACCGGCTCGGTGCCACCCTGCACTGCGGCAGCAACCCGGGCGGGGTCTGCAACGAGCCGAACGGTCTGACCAGCGGTCTGGCGAGCTGCCCGGGCTGCCGGAGCGCCGTGCACGAGTACGCGGTCGTGCTGGACCGCTCGACCGCCGACGAGCAGGTGCGGTGGTACCTGGACGGCCGTCAGGTCTGGCAGGTGAACGAGTCGCAGGTCGGCGTCGCGGCCTGGGACCGGGCCGTCCACCGGGGCTTCTACCTGGTGCTCAACCTCGGCATCGGCGGCGGCTATCCGGACGCGGTCTGCGGCTGCACCACGCCGACGGCCGCCACGACCCCCGGCGGGACGCTGGCCGTGGACTCCGTCACGGTCCGCAAGGCCGAGGGCCCGGCCCCGGCGCCGATGACCGACCCGGCGGTGCCGAGCGGCCGCTCGGTCGTCAAGGTGACCGGATCGCAGGGTAGTTGGGGTCTCTCGGTGAACGGTGCGCCGTACCAGGTGAAGGGCGTGACCTGGGGCCCGGCGGCCGCCGACGCCGTCGCGTACGTGCGCGAGCTCAAGGCGGCCGGGGTCAACACGGTGCGCACCTGGGGCACCGACGCGGGCAGCCGTCCGCTGCTGGACGCGGCCGCCGCGCACGGCCTCAAGGTGGTGGCCGGCTTCTGGCTCAACCAGGGGGCGGACTACGTGAACGACACGGCGTACAAGAACGCCACCCTGGACTCCGTCCGCCAGTGGGTCACCACCTACAAGGACCACCCCGGCGTCCTGATGTGGGACCTGGGCAACGAGGTGATCCTCACCGCGCAGGACCACACCTACAACGGCACCACGGTCGAGCAGCAGCGGGTCGCCTACGCGCAGTTCGTCGAGCAACTCGCCCGCGCCGTCCACGCGGTGGACCCCGACCACCCGGTCACCTCCACCGACGCCTACACCGGTGCCTGGGCCTACTACCGGGACCACACACCCAGCCTGGACCTGCTGGCCGTGAACGCCTACGGCTCGGTCTGCAACGTCCGGCAGGACTGGCTGAACGGCGGGTACGCCAAGCCCTACATCGTCACCGAGACCGGCCCGCGCGGCGAGTGGGAGGTGCCGAACGACGCCAACGGCGCCCCGACCGAGCCGACCGACGTGGAGAAGCGCGACGGCTACACCCGGGCCTGGGGCTGCATCACCGGCCACCCCGGCGTCGCGCTCGGCGCCACGATGTTCAACTACGGCCAGGAGTACGACTTCGCGGGCGTCTGGTACAATCTGACGCCGAACCGGTGGAAGCGGCTCGGCTTCCACGCCCTCGCGGCGGCGTACGGCGGATCGGCGGCGCAGGGGAACACCCCGCCGGTGATCTCCGCCCTGACGGCCGACGCCACGGTGGCGGCGGGCGGGAAGCTCACCCTGCGCGCCACCGTGACCGACCCGGACGCCGATCCGATCCGCTACCAAGTCCTGTACGGGACCCGCACCTTGGACGGTGGCGGCGGGCTCCGGCAGGCCGAGTGGACCGAGGGCGGCGACGGCACCTTCACCGTCACGGCTCCCCGGACGCTCGGGGTCTGGAAGGTCTACCTCCAGGCCCACGACGGCCACGGCAACGTCGGCATCGAGACCCGCACCGTCCGGGTGGTGCCCGGCTCCGCGCCGGGCACCGACCTCTCCACCGGCCGCCCGGCCACCGCCTCCTCCTACCAGGCCAACGGCAACGGCGCGCCCTACCCGCCGGCCAACGCCACCGACGGGAACTGGTCGACCCGGTGGGCCAGCGAGTGGAGCGACCCGCAGTGGCTCCAGGTGGACCTCGGCCGGGTGGCCACCGTGCGGCACGTCCGGCTCGGTTGGGAGTCCGCGTACGCCAAGGCGTACCAGGTGCAGTTCTCCTCCGACGGGACGCAGTGGACCACCGGGTACGCGACCACGACGGGCACCGGCGGGCTGGAGGACCTGGACGTCTCCGGCAGCGGGCGGTACGTGCGGGTGCTGATGACCCAGCGCGGCACCGCCTACGGCTACTCGTTGCACGAGTTCGGCGTCTACGCCTGACGGCTCGGCGGCTCGGCGGCTCGGCGGCCTGACGGCCGGTCAGCCCGGGTCGGCTTCCGCGCCCGGTGGCCGACCGGCCTCGGGACGGGCTTCCGCGCCCGACGGGCGGTCGGACAGCGGGAGCGCCTCCCCCCCCCCACAATCCCCTCGGCCCGGGCCTGCCCCACCCCGCCCGGTCCGGGGCCCCACCCATCCACCCGACCTGGAGGTCCGATGCGACCCCGATTCCTCTCGCGCGGTGCCCCGCGCGCGGCGCTGGCCGCCGCGTTCACCGCCGCGCTCGCCTTCGCCGGTCTGACCGGCGCGACCTGGCACGCGGCCGCGGCCGCCGACCCGCTGATCTCGCTCTCCAAGCCGGTGACGGCGTCCTCGATCGAGAGCGCCAACTTCCCGGCGGGGGCGGTGGTCGACAACGACCCCGCCACCCGGTGGGCCAGTGCGTGGAGCGACCCGCAGTGGATCCAGATCGACCTCGGCGGCCCGGCGACGGTCAGCAAGGTCGAGCTCCAGTGGGAGGCCGCGTACGCCAAGGCGTTCCGGATCCAGACCTCGCCGGACACGGTCAGCTGGAGCACGGTCTACGAGAACGCCGCCGCCACCGGCGGCACCCAGAGCCTGCCGGTCTCCGGCACCGGCCGGTACGTCCGGCTGACCGCCACCCAGCGGGCGAACGGCTACGGGTACTCGCTGTTCGAGTTCAAGGTCTACGGGCAGGTCACCACCCCGACCACGGGGTACGTGTACGCCGACCCGCCGGTGACCGGGGTGGTGCCCTCCACCTACCAGCCGCCGCACGCGTACTTCCACGAGTTCCAGGCCAACTGCACCGCCACCCACAACCTGCCGGACGACCCGATCGTCTACCCGGGCAAGGCCGGTGCCTCCCACCTGCACACCTTCCTCGGCAACCCGACCGTGACCGCGGGCTCCACGCTCGCCTCGCTGCAGTCCGGCACCACCACCTGCCTGGCACCCGGCGACAAGTCCGGGTACTGGATGCCGGCCGTGCTGGACGGCAACACCCCGGTGATGCCGAACAACCTCCAGACCATCTACTACAAGGGCGCGGTCACCGACTACACCAGCGTGCGGCCGTTCCCGCCGGGCCTGCGCTTCGTGGTCGGCAGCCCGACGGCCAGCGCCACCGAGTTCGCCACCAGCCCCGGCTACGTGGCCGGTTGGGAGTGCGGCGACGGCTACCACAGCGTCGACCTGCCGACGGCCTGCCCCGGCGGCGGTGACGTGGCGATCCGCTACCAGGCGCCGAGCTGCTGGAACGGCATCCACCTGGACACCCCCGACCACAAGAGCCACATGGCCTACCCGATCAACGGCGTCTGCCCGTCCACCCACCCGGTGGCGGTGCCGATGATCGAGTTCAAGGTCGGCTTCCCGGCCGATCTCAACCACCTGGCGCAGCTCCACCTCTCCAGCGGACGGGGCTTCACCTTCCACTACGACTTCTTCAACGCCTGGGACCCGCCGACCCTGGCGGCCCTGGTGAACCACTGCATCGTGGGCGGCCTCCAGTGCGACCCGCGCGGCTACGACCAGAACCAGCCGCAGAAGGGTGCCGCGCTGAACGCGCAGTACCGCCTGCCGTAGTCGGCCCGGCCGACCCACCGTCAGGCTCCGTGGTCCGCCCGCCCTCCACCTCCTACGGGTGGGTGGGCGGGCCACGGGGCCGTTCACATCCCCAGGAGGGGCCATGACCTGCCAACGCCGCATCCGACCGCCGCTCGCCGTCCTCGCCCTCCTGCTGGTGTCGGCGGGGTGCGGTGGCGGTGCTCCGGCGGAGGAGCACCACCACCACGTCGGGGCACCGGCCAGTGCGTCGGCGTCCGGGCCCTCGGAGGCGTCACGGATGGTCTGCGGGGGTTTCGTGCTGCGGCAGTTGGCCGGGGCACTCGGGAGCGAACCGGTCACGACACCGGCCGGGAGCTGGGACGGCCGTGTGTACAGGTGCCCGTACGTCTACGGAGAAGGGGAGTTGGTGCTCACCGTCCGGGAGTCGGGGGCGGACGCGGGTGCGGACTTCGAGGGGCTGCGGGCCTCCGGGGGAGTGGTGCGGGAGCTGACCGGGCTCGGGGAGGCGGCCTTCGTGCGGGCCGACGGGTCGACGGTGGTCCGCAAGGACGGGATGGTGCTGGTCGTGGACGTGAGCGGGCTGCCGGATCCTTTCGGGTTCCCGGCGCGCGGGAGGGCCGACCTTTCGGTCATGGCGGCGACCACGGTCATGACCTGCTGGAAGGAGCACGTTGTGAAGTAAGTGAGGAGGTCGTGAGTTGACTTGGCGTCAGATGACCGATTGTGGCCGATTTTTCATCATTGACGGTCGGTTGCTGGACATCCCCCAGAAGATTGGACGCCTCCTCCGTATGAGAGGTTGGCCCCGCCCATGCCATGGGCTTATGTATCCTTTATCTGATCTTGGGGAGTAGTTTTGCTACGCAACTCCCAGGCTTCGCACGCATACGCGGGCGGAGCCTTCTCTGTGCGCAGGGTGCGGCGAATAGCCGTGCTCGCCGCACTCGGGCTGGTGGTGGAGACCGGCGTCGCCCTGGGCGCGCTGAGTCCCGCCGTCGCCGTCGCCGAGACCAAGCCGCCGGTGGCTTCGCCCGTCAACGAGGCGCCTGACGAGGCATCGGCGCTGCTCGCCGCCCGGCTCAACAAGCGCCGGATCGAGGTGACCGGGGCCCGGACCGCCAACACCACGCTCTGGGCCAACCCCGAGGGCACGCTCACCCAGGAGGTGGCCGGCGGTCCGGTCCGCATGAAGGTCGGCGAGGCGTGGGTCCCGGTGGACACCACCCTGGTCGAGACGGCGGACGGCTCGGTCGCGCCGAAGGCGCACCCGGAGGGCCTGAAGTTCTCCGGCGGTGACGCGGCCGTCCAGGTCGGTGACGCCCTGCCGGGTACCACCCCGGCCGCGCCGGCCGACGTTCCGTCAGCGTTCGCGGCGCCCTCCGCCGCGGCGGCGCCCTCGGCCACGGCGACGCCCAGCGCGACGGCCTCGGCCCCGCAGCACGCCGCCCGTTCGGCGCTGCGCGCCGCCGCGCCCGCCGCCGACCCGAAGGCCCCGGCCGCCCCCGCCGAGCGCGAGCTCGTGAAGGTCGGCAACGGCGAGGCCCAGGTCGAGCTCGGTTGGCTCGGCAAGCTGCCCAAGCCCAAGCTGTCCGGCAACAAGGCCACCTACGTCAACGCCCGGCCGGGCGTGGACCTGGTGCTGGAGGCCACCCGGACCGGCTTCGAGCAGTACCTGGTCGTGAAGGACCGCAGCGCGGTCTCCCAGGCCGGGACGCTCAACCTCCCCCTGGACACGACCGGTTACTCGGTCGAGAAGCAGGACGACGGCGCGATCCACCTGGTGGATCACGTCGGCCACAAGCCCACCGTCAAGGTGCCGGCCCCCGTGATGTGGGACGCCGCCGTGGACGAGAAGTCCGGCGAACACCTGAACCGCGGCGCGGTCTCGATGGAGCTGCGCGGCCAGGGTGCGGACGCCGAGCTGGTGTTCACCGCCGACGCCGCGTTCCTCGCGGACCCGAAGACCGTGTACCCGGTCACCATCGACCCGACGGTGGACCTGGGCACCAACTTCGACACCTTCGTGCAGAAGGGCACCACCAGCGACCAGTCGTCCTCGACCGACCTCAAGGTCGGCACGTACGACGGCGGCACGACGGTGGCCCGCTCGTTCCTGCACTTCCCGACGTACGGGTTCCGCGGCAAGCAGATCCTCGGCGCCACGCTGAACCTGTACAACTACCACTCCGCCTCCTGCACGGCGAAGGAGTGGGAGGTCTGGAACACCAACTACGCCTCCACCGGGACCCGGTGGACCGCGCAGCCCGCCTGGGGCCAGGAGTACGCGTGGTCCTTCGACACCCGTGACACCGACTCCGGTGACGCGTACCAGTGCGCCAACAGCGACGGCAGCGGCTGGGTCAAGGCGGACGTCAAGAACCTGGCCGCGGCCTGGGCGGCGAACTCCAACGACTACAACGCCCTGGGCCTGAAGGCCGACAACGAGTCGGACTCACTCAGCTGGAAGCGCTTCTACTCCTCGGAGGGCGCCGCGCCGCCCTTCCTGTCGGTGACGTACAACTCCGTCCCGCCGACGCCGAGTTCGATGGACGTGCTGCCGTCGGTGCCGGGCAACCCGGCCTACACCAGCTCGGCCACCCCGCGCTTCCAGGTGCTGGCGGCCGACGCGGACGGCGGCAACGTCGGCGTCAACGTCGACCTCTGGAAGGGCTCCACCTTCGTCAACGGCATCTACCGGACCGTGCCCGCGGGCACCTACCTCCAGGTGACGCCGGCCGACCTCGGTGTGGCCAAGCTCGACGAGGACACCACCTACTCGATCTGGGGCCGCGTCTCCGACGCCAACTCCCAGTCCGGCTGGGTCGGCACCTCCTTCGTGGTCGACACCGTCAAGCCCGGTGCGCCGTTCGTCACCTCGCCGACCTATCCGGCCGACGGCCTGTGGCACGGCGGGGCCGGACAGGCGGGCCAGTTCACCTTCACGCCGGTGGCGGGCCTGACCGACCTGGTCGGGTTCGTCTACACCCTGGACGGTGCGGCACCGGTGACGGTCGCCGCCACCCAGACGATCACCACCTCCATCACCCCGGCCACCGATGGCAAGCACACCCTCAAGGTGCAGGCCAAGGACCGCGCGGGGAACCTCTCGGACGCGACCAGCTTCGCCTTCCAGGTGGGCCGGGCGGGTCTGACCTCGCCGGTGGACGGCAGCCAGTCCGCCAAGCGCGTGAAGCTCTCGGTGGACGCGCAGGCCGACCTCAAGCGGGTGGTCTACCAGTACCGCCGCGGCCCGGGCGCCACCGAGTACAACGTGCCGCTCACCAACCTCACCAAGGCCGACAACACCCCGGTCACCGACCCGAAGCCGCGCCTGGCCGACCTCGGCACGCACGCCAACTGGACGGTGGTCGACACCCTCGGCGACGCGGGCGGTGTGGTCCAGGTCCGGGCGCTGATGTTCCCGGAGGACGGGTCGGGCGCCGGCGTGGCCACGGGGTGGAACACCATGACGGTGGACCGGAACGCGGACGGCGCGGCCGGCTCCGAGGTCGGCCCGGGCTCGGTCAACCTGCTCACCGGCGACTTCTCGACCGACGTCACGGACGCCGACGAGTTCGGCATGTCGGTGAAGCGCACCTTCTCCTCGCGCGGTCTCGGCCGCGGCTGGCAGGCCCAGGGCGAGCGGCTGACGGCCAATCAGCGTCAGGTCTCCACCGACACCACCGGCTTCACGGCCGGGCAGGCGACGGTGGAGCGTTCCACCGCGCGCGGCCACGACAACTCCACCGACTCGCTGCGGGTCGTCCCGGCCGCGAGCGGCTGGGACTCCTTCGCCGCGCTCGGCCCGGAGTACACGCTGGGCCAGGGCATGAAGCCGGGCAAGACCTACCGGCTGAGCACCTGGATCTACGTCCCGTCGGCGACGGGTCTGGACACCAGCGCACTGCCGAACCGCGGTCTGCGGATCGTGGGTGTGTACAAGAGCGGTGGCACCTACGGCGAGACGGCCTCCTCGAAGGCCTCGTTCACCGACGGCTGGCAGCAGCTGACGCTGGACATGGTCGTGCCCAAGGACGCCACCGAGGCGTGGTTCCGGCTCTACAACGGCAACGTGGGCGGCAGCGGGAAGGAGGTCTTCTTCGACGACATCTCGCTGAAGGAGATCGTCGCCCCGTTCGGTCCGCAATGGGCGGGCGGTCCCGACGCGGGCACCGGCTCCGAGTACCGGTCGCTCTCCTTCCCGGAGTCCGACCTGGTCGAGATCAAGCACACCGACGACTCGGTCACCACCTTCGCCAAGGGCACCGACGGGACCTTCTTCCCGGAGCCCGGCGCGGAGTCGATGACCCTCACCACCCTGCCGACCCCGGCCGGCGCCCTCGTCACCTCCTTCGGGCAGTGCCTGGAGGTGCCGAACGGGGCCCCCGCCAACGGGGTCAACCCGCAGTACGCGCCCTGCACCGGTGCTCCCAACCAGCAGTGGACCTACGGGGCTGACCTGTCCCTGAAGGTGATGGGCTACTGCCTCGACAACCCGTGGGGCGCCACCGCCGACAACACCCGGATGGTGCTGTGGACCTGCGGTTCGGGCAGCCCGAACCAGCAGTGGAGCCTGCAGGCCAACAAGTCGTTGGTCAACGGCCAGTCCGGCAAGTGCCTGGACGCCAACCTCGGCGGCACCATCTGGTCGTGCTGGGGCGGTTCGTGGCAGATCTGGGACCTCCAGACCAACGGCACCGCGTACAAGCTGTCCGACCTGGACGGCTCGTACACGCTGTTCTCCCGCCAGGCGGGCTCCGAGGTCTACCAGGTGACGACGGAGACCGGCCCCGACGCCGCGTCGACCACCCGGTACTCCTACGACACCACCGACGGCCGCTCGCTGCCCAAGCGTGTGATCGCACCGGTCGAGCCCGGGGTCGACGACCTCAACGGCTGCACGGTGGACCCGCTGCCGCGCGGCTGCGAGGTCATGGACTACGACTACGCGACCACCACCACCGCCGTTGCCGGTACCCCCGGTGACTACGTGGACCGGGTCCGCTCGGTGAAGGTCTGGTCGTGGAACCCGGCCACCTCCAAGCAGGAGGCGGTGGAGGTCGCGCACTACCTGTACGACGAGCTGGGCCGGCCGGTGCAGGTCTGGGACCCGCGCCTGGCGACCCCGCTCAAGACCGGCTACACCTACGACAGTTCGGGTCGGGTCACCAAGTTCAGCCCGGCCGGCGAACTGCCGTGGGACGTGGACTACGGCCAGGCCGTCGGGGATCCCGACGCCGGCCGGTTGCTGAAGGTCCGTCGGGGAACCCTGGCGGCGGGCACCAAGAACCAGGTCAACGGCGAGATCGCGACCAAGGTGGTCTACGGCGTGCCGCTGACCCGTGGCGCGGGCGGCCCGTACGACATGGCCGGTGCCGACGTCGCCCAGTGGGCGCAGACCGACGCGCCGACGGACGCGACGGCGCTCTTCGGTCCCGAGGACGAGCCGGGCACGCACAGCGCCTCGGCCGCGACCCCGGGCCCCGACGGCTACAAGCCGGCCACTGTGCACTACCTCAACGCCTCCGGCAGCGAGGTCAACACCGCCACTCCGTCGGTGACCGCCAAGGGCGACATCGACACCAAGGAGTACGACCGGTACGGACACGTCGCCAGGTCCCTTGAGGCGACCAACCGTTCGATCGCACTGGGCACCCACCCGGACACCGCGCGGTTCGAGGCGGAGCTCGGCCTGCCGGCCGGCTCGGCGGACCGTGCCCGTCTGCTGGACTCGCGGACCGTTTACTCCCAGGACGGTCTGGACGTCACCGAGACGCTCGGCCCGCAGTACCGGGCGACCCTGGCCGAGACCATGGCGGGCCAGACCAACCCGGTCTCCGTCACCTCGGAGGCGGAGACGCTGCCCCAGCTTGGTGCCAACTACCCGCTGAAGATGGACGCCGACTGCTGCGGCCTGACCTGGTCCGGTGGTGCGCAGCTGAGCCTGCGCGGCACCGCGGCCGGCGCCGAGGACACCGTGCGGGTGAGCGTTCCCGAGGAGGGCGACTACGTCCTCAGCGGCCAGCTCACCAAGTACGAGGACCACGGCATCGTGCAGCTGTCGATCGACGGGACCAACCTCGGTTCCGCGGTCGACGAGTACTCCGCGACGCCGGCGGTGGCGCCGTTCACCACCGGTGCGCCGATCCACCTGACTCGCGGTGACCACTCGCTCAAGATGGTGGTGACCGGCACCAACACCGCCTCCACCGGCGAGCGGTTCCACGCGGGCTTCGACACCTTCACCCTGACCAAGACCACCGTCAACCCGACCATCCTGGCCGGGACTTCGGTGCTGGTCCGCGACCACAACACCAACACCTACGACGAAGGGAAGCCGGACGGCCGGGCCTACCACCTGGTCACCACCGCCACCGACGGCGCCCGCATCGACGGCTACGCCACCGACGCCGAGCTCCGCGTCACCAAGAACGGCTACGGCACCCCGATCGGCGGCACCTCCGGCTGGGTCCTCGGCACCCCGACCTCGGTGACCACCGACGCGGCCGGCCTGACACCGCTGACCGCGACCATCAAGTACGACGCCTCGGGCCACGCGCTCGAGTCGCGCAAGCCGGGCAGTGCGGGCACGGACGCCTCGACCGTGAAGACGGTCTTCTACACCGCTGGTGCCAATGCCGATGACGCGGCGTGCGGCAACCACCCCGAGTGGGCGGGCAACCCCTGCACCACCGGCCCGGGCGGCGTCATCACCGGGGCCGACTCGGCTCGGATGCCGACCACCCTGCCGGTCAAGCGGATCACCCGCTACTCCCGGTTCGGTGACGCGGAGGAGACCACCGAGACCAACGCGGGCAAGACCCGGAAGGCCGTGACCGTCTTCGACGGCGCGGACCGGATCGTGTCCACCGAGATCACCTCGGACGAGGGCCAGGCCCTCCCGGTGGTCACCACCGAGTACGACCCGGCCACCGGAGACATCGTCAAGACGTACTCCGGCAAGGGCACCGCCTCCGAGAAGTCCATCATCCGGAGTCAGGACGCCCTGGGCCGACTGATGTCCTACACGGACGCCGACGGTGGCACCACCACCACGGAGTTCGACAAGTTCGGCAAGCCGACCAAGGTCACCGACCCGACCGGCTTCACCAGTTACACCTACGACCGGGTCAAGGAGCCGCGTGGTCTGGTGACCTCGGTCAGCGACAGCCTCGCCGGCGAGTTCACCGCCAAGTACGGTCCGGACGGCCAGCTGACCGAACAGACCTACCCGGGCGGCATCGTCCGCAAGGACAGCTTCAACGCGGTCGGCAGTGCCACCGGCCGGAGCTACACCCGGACCTCGGACGGGGCGGTGATCTGGTCGCAGAGCGTCGAGGTCTCCACCCAGGGCGCGGTCGCCAAGGACACCTCGTCCACGGCCACCCGGGCGTACACCTACGACCGGTTGGGTCACCTGACCAAGGCGGAGCAGACCACGGTCGCCTCCGGCTGTGTGACGCGTCAGTACTCCTTCGACGGTCACTCCAATCGGACCAAGAAGGCGACCTCGCCGACCGGCACCGGTGGCTGCTCGACGGCCAACGCGGTCGAGGAGAACCACACCTACGACAGCGCGGACCGGATCGTCGACGCGGGCTTCTCCTACGACGCCTTCGGACGCACCGTCACCACCGGCACCGGCTCGACCAACACCTACTGGGCGAACGACAAGGTCGCGTCCCAGGTGAAGGGAGACGACAAGCAGGAGTGGGCCGTCGACATCGCCCACCGCCTGACCGCTTTCACCACCAGCCGGAAGCAGGCGGACGGCTCCTGGGCCAATTCCACCTCCAAGCTCAACCACTACGGTGACGACAGCGACGAGGTCCGCTGGACCATCGAGGACACCACCCAGGGCACCCTGACGCGGAACGTCTCGGGCCCGGACGCCGACCTGTCGGCGACCACCTCGAAGACCGGTGACGTCCAGCTCCAGCTGACCAACCTTCAGGGCAGCGTGGTGGTCACCACCGACACCGCGCTGACCAAGCCGGTGGTGCTGGACTTCGACGAGTTCGGCATCCCGCAGGACGGCCAGGCCAAGGTCCGCTACGGCTGGCTCGGCGGCAAGCAGCGCTCCGCCGAGGCCCTGGACGGCGACATCCTGATGGGTGCCCGCCTCTACAGCCCGGCGCTCGGCCGGTTCCTCCAGATCGACCCGCAGCCGGGTGGCAACGCCAGCCCGTACGACTACTGCTCGGGCGATCCGGTCAACTGCACCGACCTCGACGGCAACTGGGGCTTCTCCTTCAAGAAGGTCCTCAACGTCGTCGCCAAGGTCGCCGAAGTAGCCTCCTACATCCCCGGCCCCATCGGCGCGGTGGCGGCGGCGGTCTCCTCCGTCTCCTACGCGGCCACCGGCAACTGGGCCAAGGCCGGCGAAATGGCCATCACCGCGGCGGCGGGCCTCGTCGGCGCGAACACCGCCGTCAAGGCGGCCTTCACAGCGGTGAAGGCCACCAGAGCGGCGGCACGCGTCCAACGCGTGGCGTCATCGGCCCGGGCGGTCTTCCGGAGCAAGCCCGCACAGTGCTTGATCGGAAACTCCTTCAAGCCGGAAACGCCGGTCCTCATGGCCGACGGTAGCTATCTTCCGATCAGCCAGATCGAGGTGGGCGACTACGTGTCGGCCACCGACCCGGAGACCGGTGAGACGACTCCCGAGCCGGTCCTCGACGTCATCGTCGGATACGGCACCAAGCACCTGATCGACATCACTCTGGAGGGCGGCCAGGGCCTCGCGCCGCTGGAGGCGACCGCCGGCCATCCGTTCTGGGTGGTGGGTACCGGGTGGACCGACGCGCAGGCGCTGAGGCCCGGCGACCGGCTGCTCTCCTCGGAGGGCGTGACCGAGCAGGTCAGTGCGGTCCAGGACCGTGGCGACGTGGCCGATGAGCTCGTCTTCAACCTGTCCGTCGGTGATGTCCACACCTTCTCGGTGGGCTCCGGCGACGGCTTCTGGGTGGTCCACAACACCTGTGGCCACGGGCGGTTCTACGGTGCGAGCAAGAACTTCACCAAGGCCAGCAAGCGGATCATTCTGCGGATGAACGCGATGCGGAACGGCATTGCCCGGTGCGAGATCTGCGGTGTCCCGCTCAAGCCGTCCAAGAAGTCGATGAGGGGCGTCAAGAATCCGCCGTCCAACGAGTACCAGGCGGACCACAGGGTTCCCAAGAGCCAAGGCGGCACCAACTGCCCGATATGCAACGGCCAAGCACTGTGCCGAGGGTGCAACCGAACGTGGTCCAATAAGATCAAGGGGTGGCTGGGACGCCGATGAAAGGTGGTGAACGTGTTCTTCTCGCGGAAACCGAAAATCGCTCTGGTGCCGCAACCGGTACTGGACGGTGAGGAAATCGTCTCGGTGCTGAACGACTATGACGGCGACTGGGTCTGCTACGGCCGCACCGACGTCGCCCTCACCGAAGTGGCGGTGGTACACCGCAAGCACCTGTTCGAGCTCGATGCGACCATGCGGGACCTCCCGCGGATCCCACCGGGGCACATCGCCCGACGGGAAGGCCGAGGTAGCCCCTGGCGCATCGACCCGCCGGAGATGACCCGCGAGGAGTGGCTCGCGAGTTGAGCATCGCCGGGTGTGCCCACCGACCGCTGGGCACACCCGGACGACCGGGCCGCCGACACCCGCCCGGAGTGCTGGTAGGCTCCCGGCAGGTATCAGAACATCACACCTCTTAACAACAAACACCCTAAAAAAGATCT
>NZ_JBSGEL010000099.1:0-21024 GCF_053602875.1 Kitasatospora sp. NPDC004289
CCTTGAGCGATCGCTCAAACCGCAACCGCCGGCCTGCCCAGGAGTACCCGTGCCTCAGATCGCCACCGGCCCCACCCGACCACCGGCCGACCGCACCGCCGCCTCCGTGCCTCCGCACCTTCCCCCTACCCCGAGAGGCTCCCGTGCGCCGACTGCCGCTCCTCCTCACCACCCTCGCGCTCGCCGCCGGCCTCACCACCCTCGGCACCGTCGACCAACCTCCCGGCGGCCGGGCCGGAAGCGTCACCGGAGTGCGCCCACCCGCGGCTGCTCCCTCCCCCACCGATCCACTGGGCCGCGCCATCGCCGCCGACCAGCAGCGCCTGCGCGCCCTGCCGGAAGACGCAGGCACCTGGGCCACGTTGGGATCCGAGTACGTCGAACAGGCCCGGCTCACCGCCGACTCCGCGTACTACCCCCGGGCCGACGAGGCCCTGCGCCGCTCGCTCTCCCTCGCTCCGCAGGCCAACGCCGCCGCCCTCACCGGGCTGGGCGCCCTGGCCAACGC
Source organism: Kitasatospora sp. NPDC004289 (assembly GCF_053602875.1). Classification (NCBI taxonomy): domain Bacteria; kingdom Bacillati; phylum Actinomycetota; class Actinomycetes; order Kitasatosporales; family Streptomycetaceae; genus Kitasatospora; species Kitasatospora sp. NPDC004289. Next base: position 509 of record NZ_JBSGEL010000099.1, read on the forward strand.
CCGCCACCTCTTCGACCAGGCCCGCGACCACGCCGAACGGGCGATCGCCGCCGACCCCACGCACTGGCCCGCCTACGCCGTCCTCGCCGATGCCCGCACCCAGCTGGGCGACGACCTCGGCGCCACCGAAGCCGTCCAGCAGCTCCTCGACCGCAGGCCCGGCACCGCGTCCTTCACCCGTGCCGCCTACGACCTCGAACAGCACGGCCGCACGGAGGACGCCCGGGCCGCCCTCGGTCAGGCCCTGGCCTCCGCCCACGCTCCCGCCGACCGTGCCTTCTGCCACCACCAGATCGCCGAACTCGACTGGAACGCCGGACAGTTCGACCGAGCCCTGACCGGCTACCGAAACGCGCTCACCGCCGACCCCTCCTACACCCCGGCGCTGGCCGGCCAGGCCCGCGCCGAGGCCGCCCTCGGCCGGACCGACGACGCCATCGGCGACTACACCACCGCCATCGCCCGAGTCCCCCTTCCCCAGTACCTGCTCGAACTCGGCGAACTGCACGAGTCACTCGGCCACCACGACCAAGCCCAGCAGCAGTACCGGGTACTCACCGCCGAACAGCGGCTGGCCGCCGCCAACGGCGTCAACGACGACCTCTCCCTCGGTCAGTACGAGGCCGACCACGCCGATCCCGCCGCGGCCGTCCGCCTGCTGCGCGCCGAATGGGGACGCCGCCGGCACGCGCTGGTCGCCGACGCGCTCGCCTGGGCGCTGCACCGCACCGGCGCCGACACCGAGGCCCTCGAACTGGCGGAGACCAGCACCCGACTCGGCTGGAAGAACGCCCTGTTCGACTTCCACCTGGGCGAGATCGAGCTCTCCCTCGGCCACACCCCCCAGGCCCGCACCCACCTCACCCGGGCCCTCGCCACCAACCCCGCCTTCCACCCCCTCCACGCCACAACCGCCCGAACCGACCTCGCCTCCCTGCCCGACTGACCGACGCCGACCGACCGCCGGCTACCCCTCTTCGGACTACGGGAGGAAGGCGGCCGCCTCCACCGCGAAGGCGCGCAGCACACCCGTGGTCGTCCGGAACCGCTCCGGATCCCAGGACGGACCACGGCGTGCGGGCACGTCGATCCACCGCTCCCACAGCCCGTCCTCGCCGAGGTAGCGGGCGGCGCGAGCGGCGCCGAGCCGCCCGTCCAGGTGCAGCAGGGAGCCGAGGACCACACCCTGGTCGTAGTGCAGGTCCAGGCGCGGCAGGTAACGGTCGAGGTAGTCGCAGAACAGCTCCGCGTCCGCGTCCCCGCCGAACCCGGCCAGGGCGACACAGTACGCCGAACCTGCGTACGGGCCCTCGCTCGCGAGCAGCAACTCGCCGATCCGTTCCCGGAATTCGACTCGCCCGGCCACCGCCACCAGCCACGCCGCCGTCCTGCGCTCCCGCCACCCGCCGTCGAACAGCACCGCGAGCTCCGCAGGAGTGATCTCGGCCGCGGCCCGCGCCAACTCGGCCAGGAAGAGACGCCGTTCGTCCCCCTCCAGGCGCAGCGCGGCCCCGCCGAGGCGGAGGTAGCGGCGGCCGGGCGCCGCGTAGCGGCCGGCCACGGCCCGCAGTTCGGGGTCGTCGAAGGGTCGGCTCATGGCCGCATCCTCGCCTGCAGGCGCACCGGGCCGCCAACGGTTTCCCCGGCTGCACGAGGAGGGCAGCCGGCTCACACCAGCGTGGGCGCGAAGTAGTCGCGCAGGCGGGCGATCTTCCCGTCCCGGAGACGGAACACCTGTACCAGCGAGACGGTCTCCTCCTCGCCGTCCTCCCCGTCGAAGGCGGTGTCGATCTCCGCGATGAAGACGTCCGGGTCGGCGGTGAGGTGCAGCACGTACCCCGACTTCTCGAGGTTCGGGGTCTTCGGGCCGCCCACCGGTCGCGCGTAGTACTCCGCCAGCGCCGTCCGGATGGCCTCCCGCCCCACTGTCCGACGCGGGAACGCCGAGCCCTCCGCCAGCAGCGGAGCCTCCAACACCCCGTCCTCCGTGAAGAGTTCGGAGAGGGCATCGGCATCGCGCGTCATCGCACCGGCGTACACGTAGCGCTGGAAGACCTCCTGCGGCGTTGCGGACACGGCGGGCTCCTCGTCTCGTACGGTTCGTACCGGCAAGGCCTCAGCCAACCACACTCAGGCCCCCGCCACCGGGAACCCCTTCCAGAGCGCGACGTGATCGGTGAGCGGTTCGCACGGCGCGTACTCGCGGTCCCGCTCCAGGCTCAGCACCGTGCCGTCCGCGAACAGGACCACGTGCAGCCCGGCCTCCGGCGTGAGCCAGACGTCCGCCGCACTCCGGAACTGCTGCCCGGTCAACCGGAGGACGACGACCGCGTCCCCCTCCCTGAACACGAGCACCACGTCCGCCCCGGGCTCGGGGATCACCGCCAGCTCGCCGGCCACCGCCCAGAACTCCTCGAACGGCACCACCCGCTGCGGATCCCGCTCCGACATCACCACGGGCGCCGCAACCGCCCGCGCCGCTTCGACCACCACCGGCCCGAGCTCCTCCAAGCCCTCCGGCTCGTCCTTCTGCACCGCGCCCAGCAGGCGGAACGGGGTGTCGAAGTGCTTCGCCCACCACTCCGCCAGGCCCTCGACCGTCCGCAGCCGCTCGTGTTCGCGCTGCATCGCGGCCATCTTCGCCTTCACCGCCGCGCGGTCGATCCCCGGCTTCCGCCCTTCCACCGCCCACCTCCTCGATCCCTCCACGGACCGCCATTCTCACCCGGCCCTGGCCCCGATCCCTGCCTTCGCCTCCGTCACGCGGGTACTGTGGTCCCATGACGCTGCGTCAACTGGACCCGCTGCTGCTCGACGCCGACCTCGCGGACTGGCTGGAAGCCACCGCCGCCAAGGCCGGCCTCAGCACGGCCGAGTACCTGACCGGCCTCGTCGCAGCCGACCGCCACCACGGCGACGCCCTGGACCGCGCGCACCGCCTGGCCTCCCCTGCCTACCGCAGCTGGGTCGACGCCGGCCGCCCGACCGCCGACGGCCTCACCCCCGACGAGGTCTTCGGTCCCTGACCGCCCCGCCTCACTACTCTCGGCCGACCCGCGGAGCGGCTCCCGCAGCGCGTCGGCCGGCGGGCTCCCGCCCAACCCGCTTCCTCCGCGCCGCCCCGGCGCGCACGCGGCGGCTCGGGACGGTCCTCCGCCGGTCCGTGGCCGGGTGAAGGGCTGCTCCCGGCCCGGCCGTTCAGGTCACCGAGACCGCATTCGAGATCCGAGTCGGCCATTCCGCAGCGCCGAACCCCCACCCCCGCCCGGCCACTCCGCGCCGTCGGCCCCGCCCCCGGCAACCCGGTCCGCGGCCCACCGCTCGCACCGCTCCACCTGGGAATTCCCGCCCATGAACCGTCCCCGAACTGCCATGCTGTCCGGGCACCGCCGTCGCACCCACCGCGCGCCCGCCTGAGGAGCCGTCATGTTCCGCAGCCCTGCCCCGCCCCCGCTCCCCGAGCTGCCCAACTGGCCTTCACTGCTGCGGGAGTTCGGCTGCCCGGCCGCCGCCCTCGCCCGCCCCCGCCCCACCTGGTTCCACCGGGCCGACGCCTCCGGCACGAACGGCGTCACGCATCAGCTCAGCCTGGACTACTACGAGGACCGCAGCGTCCTGGCCCGCGTCACCACCCACCGCGTACACCCGCCCCACCTCCGCGTTCCCCTCGTCCCCGACCCGACCGCCCTCCTCCTCGACTTCCTCGCCACCGCCCCCTCCCCCTCCGACGTGTTCGCCCCGACCACCGGCACCGGTTGGCTCTTCGTCGACGGCAGCGCGGTCGAGGGCCGCCGCCTCACCCACGGCGACCACGTCCTCACCATCGCCACCATCGCCGCCGAGACGGTGGCCGTCGCCAGCACCGCCGCCCTCCACGACGAAGCCGTCCACCTCACCCTCCACACCCCGCCGCTCCACAACTGACCGGCGTCCCGCACCCGTCCGGGCGTTCCTGCCCGTGCAGTTCGTCGAAGAACCGACCGGGGAGTGGACCGCCGTCGGACACGACGCCGCGGGGGATCTCGCCGATGGCGCCGACCAACGCCCGGCACCCGCCTCACACCAGCGCCGCGCCGCCGTCCACCGCGAGCGTGGCGCCGGTGACGTAGGCGTTGGCCATCGCGAAGAGGTAGGCCGCCGCGGCCTCCTCCGCGGTGCCGACCCGTCGCGTGAGCAGCCCGGACCCGGCGCCCCGGAGGAAGGCCGCCGGGTCCGGCACGCTGCCGTCCCACAGCTCGGTGCGGATCACCCCGGGCTGGACCACGTTGACGCGCAGCGGGGCGAGTTCGACGGCGAGGGCGCGGGTCAGGGCCTCGACGCCACCGGTGATGCCGGCCGCGAGCGCGGTCCCCGGCAGGGGGCGGACGGCCAGGACGCCGGAGCTGAAGGTGATCGAGCCGCCCTCGCGCAGCCTCGGTGCGGCGTACTTGGCGGAGAGGAACGCACCCCAGAACCGCCGCTCGAAGACCGCCTTGGCCTCCTGCGGGGCGGTGTCGGCCACGGGCTTGATCAGCAGGGACTCGCCCGCGGTGTAGACGAGGTGGTCCAACTCCCCCACCCGCTCGAAGAACCCGGCGATGGCATCGCCGTCCGCGACGTCCAGGCGGTACCCTTCGGCCGCCCCGCCCAGGCGCTGCACCGCGGCGTCCACCCGGCTCCGACTGCTGGAGGCGACCACGACCTCCGCACCGGCCGCCGCGGCCTGCCGGGCCACCGCGAGGCCGATGCCGGAGGTTCCGCCGATGATCACGATCTTCTTGCCGGCCAGGGACACGGGTGCACTCCTTCGTCGATGCGGCGCCGGGGTTCGGCGACCGCCGTGGAACGAACGTATGCCCGCACCGACGAGACGCTGAATGCCCCCAGGTCTTGATTCCCTGTCAGAACGTCTCGCCGTCGAGGCACTAGAGTGCCGCCGTGGACATCCTGAGCGACACCCTCGAAGTCCTGCGCACGGGACGCCCGATGGTGACCCGCACCGACGCGCACGCCCCGTGGGCCCTGAGGTTCCGGCCCGTCTCCGGGGCCGGTTTCCACGTGGTCGTCGAGGGCCGCTGCCACCTCCTGCCCCCGGACGGACGGCCGGTCGCGCTCGGCCCCGGCGACATCGTCTTCCTCCAGCGCGGCAGCGGGCACGTCCTCTGCGACCTGCCGGGCCGCGCACCGGTGGACTTCGTACCGGAGCGTGTGGACCGCTCCTCACCGATCGGCCGGCTCACCGTGGACGGCCCGGGGCCGCGCACCGTCCTGGTCTGCGGCGCGTACGCGATCGACGTCGACCGCCCGCACCCCCTCTTCGGCGACCTGCCCGAGGTCATCCACCTCCCCGCCGTCCCCGGCCGCCACCCGGTGCTGCGCTCGGCGGTCGACCAGCTGTGCGCCGAGTTCCACGCACCGCAGCCGGGCTCGGACGCGGTCGTCACGGCCCTGGTCGATCTGCTGCTCCTGTACGTCCTGCGGTCCTGGTACGCCGATCTCCCGAAGGACCGCACCCGTGGCTGGGCCGCCGCCCTCACCGACCCGGCGGTCGCCCCCGCCCTCAAGGCCATCCACGACGACCCCGGCCACCCCTGGACCGTCGAGTCCCTGGGCACCCGCGCCGGCCTGTCCCGCGCCGCGTTCGCCCGCCGCTTCACCTCGGTCGTCGGCGAACCCCCACTTACCTACCTGACCACCTGGCGGATGGCCACCGCCGCCCGCCTGCTCCAGCGGTCCCCGTCCTCCCTCGGCACGATCGCCCGACGCACCGGCTACACCTCGGAGTTCGCCTTCGCCAAGGCCTTCAAACGCCACTTCGGCACCCCGCCCGGCGCCTACCGCAGGCGGGCCAGGACCTCGGTCGACGAACGGAGCGGGCCCGGACGGGAGCAACTCCCGTCCGAATAGCCTCCATCGGGGCGGTCGCCTCGGGCAGCGGCGCACCGTCGAGGAGGTGCGCGGCGGCTTGGACGGCCTCGGGCCGGGTGATGCGGCGATTCTTCATGCTCCGATGCCACCACCGGCCCCGGGCGGCGCTTCCTCCTCCGTCCTGACGGAGGGTCAGAACGAGTCCAGCAGCAGGAACCAGATGCCGAAGGTGAAGAAGTAGGTGCGGCGCGCGATCTCGCGCGGGCCGCGGTGCCGCCGGATGCCGCGCACGATCGTCAGCACCGCGATCGGGAGGTGCGCGACCAGGAACCACGACGTGAACGCCCGGTACCCGGCCCACCACGTGCCCAGCGAGACCGTGGCCACCAACACCAGCCCCAGGTGCGGGTACTGGATGCGCCTCCCGCCGTCCCACACCGAGTCGGAGTGGTCCTCGTGCCGGTCATCGCCACCGGCCCGGCCCGCCGACACCGTCAGAACCCCTTCAGCAACGCGCCGAACAACGCGCCGAGCGCCCGGACGACAGCCTCGACCACGAGCCTCCCGGGCCACCAGAAGGTCCAGAAGAAGGCGAACACCACCGCCGGCCACCACCCCCACCGCCGCACGACCCGGTCCGTCGTCAGCAGCAGGAAGGCGGCCCCGTGGCCACCCGCCAGGCACCAGCCGAAGATCGGGGCGCCGAACCGCAACGACAGCCAGGCCCCCGCGACCACACCCGCCGCCCCGCTCCAGGCCATCGTCACGCCGAGCCGGCCGACGTCCCCCTCGGTGCCCTTGACACTCGCCGTCTCCACCACGCGCCCCCCGTTGACGTCCTCACCGAAGGATTCCCGCGGTGCCGCGGCCCCGAACTGCCCACTGCTGAAGTTCAGTTCGGCAAGCGGAGTTCAGTCGGGTTCAGGAACTCCGCGAACGCGGCGAGCAACCGCCGGGAGGCGTCCCGCATCGCGGACCGCGTCATCCCCGCCGCGTGCGGCGAGAGCGTGCAGAACGGGTTCCCGGCGAGCGCGGAACCGTGAGCTGCCACGCCCTCCCGTTCGAAGACGTCGACACCGGCCGCGGCCAGGCCGGCCGACGGATCGCGCAGGACCCGGTCCAGGGCCGCCTCGTCGACGACGCTCGCCCGCGCCGTGTTCACCAGCACCGACCCGGGGCGCATCAGGCGCAGCTCCGCCTCCCCGAGCAGGCCCGCGGTCTCCGCCGTGGCCGGGACGTGCACCGAGACGACCTCACACTCCGTCAGGAGCTCTGCCAGCGAGCCGACCCGCCGCCCCGGCCACCCATCCGCTCGTTCGGGGGTGAACCGGGGCGAGCCGTGCACCAGCACCTCGGCCCCGAAGGCCGCCGCCAACCCGGCTACCCGCCGGGCGACGGCCCCGCTGCCGACCAGGCCGAAGCGCGCACCCGCGAGGCCGCCGACCGGCAGGCCGGCCACCGCGCCCGCCCAGTCGCCGCCGTGCAGGGCGGCCGAGCGGCGCGAGACGCCGCGCAGGGCGTCGAGGGCGAGCGCGAGCGTGAGTTCGGCGACGGCGGCGGCGTTGGCGCCGGGGGTGGTGAGGAGGGTGACGCCGAACTCTCGGGCCGCCGCGTGGTCGAAGGTCTCGGAGCCACTGGCCGCGCGCCCCGCCACGGTCAGGCTGCGCCGCAGCCCCGGTGCGGTGGCACGGGAGAGGACGGTCCGGGTGAGCGGGATGCCGGCCCGGCACTTGAGGGCCCGGTGGCCCCGGCCGCCGTCCTCCAGGTGGGCGGCGAGCTGGTCGGCGTCGAAGCCGTCGAAGTCGACGACGGGCCAGCGCGCGGCGATCCGGGTGCGCAGCGCGGGGTCGGTGACGCGGCGGAGGTTGACGGTCGGCCGCAGGCCCATCGCCTCGAAGGCCGCCAGCTCGGCCCACGCCTCGTCAGGCGGCGCGGTGTCCACGACCAGGACCCGGCCGGACGGCGCCGCGCCGCTCACCGCCGCGCCGCTCACCGCCGCGCCGTTCATCGCCACGCCGTTCATCGGCCCGACGTTCACCGGCTCCTCGCGGAGAGGGCGACGGCGGGCAGGATGGCCAGGGAGAGGACGCCGCCGGTGAGGGCGAGTGCGGGGTAGCTGGTGGCGGAGACCATCAGGCCGGAGGTGATGCCGCCGGTGGCGCCGGCCAGGGCGATGGTGACGTCCACCATGCCCTGGGTGCGGGCGCGGGTGGCGAGCGGGACGGTGTCGGTGATGATCGTGGTGCCGGTGACGAGGCCGAAGTTCCAGCCGATGCCGAGCAGCGCCAGGGCGAGGGCCAGCAGGCCGACGGAGTCGGCGGGGGCGGTGGCGGCGATCAGTCCGGCGGCCAGCAGGGTGGCGCCGGAGGCGAGGGCGAGCGGCATCCGCCCGTAGCGGTCCACCAGCCAGCCGGTCAGCGGGGAGGGCAGGTACATCGCGCCGATGTGGACGGCGATCACCAGGCCGGAGGCGGCGGTGCCGTGGCCGTGGTCGTGCATGTGGACGGGGGTCATCGTCATGACGGCGACCATCACCAGCTGGGTCACCACCATCACCAGCACGCCCAGCAGCAGCCCGCCCGAGCCGCCGGCCACGCCCTCGGAGCCCTCGGCCCGCCCGGGCTCCGACGCTCCGTCAGCGGGCTGCGCCGCGGCCGCCTCCCGCGCCAGCAGCAGCGGATCGGGCTTGAGGAAGACCGCCAGGACGGTCGCCGCCAGCAGGTACGCGGTGCCCGACAGCAGGAACGGCCCGGCCAGGGCGGGGATGCCGAGCGCCTCGGCGAACCGTCCGGTGGGTTCGGCCAGGTTGGGCCCGGCCACGCCGCCGAGGGTGGTGGCGACCAGGACGGTGGAGACGGCACGGGCGCGGCGGTCCGGGGCGGCGAGGTCGGCTCCGGCGTAGCGGGCCTGGAGGTTGGTGGCACTGCCCGCGCCGTAGACGAAGAGCGCGAGGAAGAGGAGCACGGGCTGGTCGAGGACCGCCGCGACGATCACCCCGGCGGAGCCGAGCGCGCCGACCAGGTAGCCACCGGCCAGGCCCGGCCGTCGGCCCCGGGTCTGCGAGATGCGGCCGACCGCCACGGCGGTGAGCGCGGATCCCCCCGTGAAGAGGGCGCTGGGCAGCCCGGCCAGGCCGGTCGAGCCGAGCATCTCCTGGGCCAGCAGCGCGCCGACGGTGATCCCGGCGGCGAGACCGGCTCCGCTGAGGATCTGGGAGGCGACCAGCACCCGCAGCACGCGGCGCTGCGCGGCGGCCTGGTCGGGTATGGGGGCGGCGGGGCCGGGGGCGGCGGCGCTGGTCATGGCTCTCCGAGGTGCTGGTCGGTGCACCCGGACGGGCCTGTCCGCGTGCACCGACGATCGTGCCAGCCCCGGATGCGGCGCCACAGGCGGCCCCACGACTGACCGGCAACCGCCCCGCAGCGACCCCGCAGCGACCGGACGGTCGCCGAGGTCGGGCGGGGATCAGCCCTGGCGGCCCTTGTAGCGCGGGTCCTTCCGGTTGATCACGTAGACCTTGCCACGACGGCGCACGATCTGGGCGCCCGGCTTGCTCTTCAACGAGCGAAGCGAATTGCGAACCTTCATGCGAATGCCTCCAGAGGGGTCGTCAGACGCAGGTGCGGAGTCGTCGGTCCACAACACGGAACACGGAGGCTTCATTCCACCCACGACGGACGTCACCGGTAATCCCGGTGACAACGGCGCGCCGTCTCGGGCAGGATGCGCGCCGATGAGCGAGATGTCAGCGGACGACGGGCCCGGGTACGCGCGGGCCGACACCCTGGAGGGCCTGCTCCAACGCGGCCGTGGGCTGGGCGCGATCCTGGCGGCCCGCGACCCCGTGGCGGCGGCCGAGCCGGTCCTCGACAGCGTCCGCCGCTACTGGCGGTGGGACTGGGTCGACCAGCGGGGTGTGTACCTGGCGCGGCTGTTCCGCGACCTCGGGCTGCCGCTGGGGCCGGTGGTCGAGCTGCTGTCCGCCGACCGCGGGGCGTGCGAACGGGCCACCGAGGTACTGGAGTTGCTGGCACTGACGGGCTCGGTGCAGGCCCGGGAGGCGCTGCGGGAGCACGTCCGGACGGGGCCGCACTGGCTGGACGTCCTGGAGTCGGTCGCGGACCGCTGGCCGGACGAGTGGTGGCGGGACCTGGCCGAGGTCGCGCAGGCGAGGCTCGACGGCGACGAGGAGCTTCGGGAGGACGAGGACGCCCGGGAGACCATGTGCTTCCTGTTCGCACCTGACGGCACGCCACATCCCTCGCGGCGCCTGAGTTCCGTCGAGGTGATGCCGTCGAGCGCCCGGCTGCTGGCGCTGCTCGCCGACCCTGCCACGCCCGAGGGCGAGAAGGGCCCGGCCCTGCGGCTGCTCTCCCATCGGGCTCCCGAACCGGGGCTGCTCCCCCTGGTGCCTTCGCTGGGCAGCTCGTACGGGCCTTTCCCGGCCCCGTTCCTGGGCACCGCCGTCCGCCGCTGCGGCGCCCTCGCCCTGCCCGCGGCCCGTACCTGGGTGACGGACGAGCGCCACTGGTTGGCCTGGATCGGGCTGGAGGTGCTGGCCGAGCACGGTGAGGACGTCGACCTCCCGGTGCTGGCCGCGCACCTCACCGCCGAGTACCGGCAGCGGAACTGGTGCGGCCCCAAGACGCTCGCGACGGGCCTGGCCCGCTTCGGCCCCGCCGCCGCCGAGGCCGTGCCCGTCCTGCGCCGGTACTGGCTGAACACCCCGCACTCGTACGAACGCGCGGACTACCTGCGGGCCCTGGCCGCGATCGACCCCGAGGGACTGGAGGAGGCCTGCACCGAGTCGCTCTGGGACTGCGAGGCCGACGCCCGCCTGCTCGCCGCCGCCGGTGCGCCGGACCGGCCGGGCGTACGGGAGCGCCTGGAACAGCTCCGTGACGACCCGTTGGAGACCCCGGAGGTCCGCCAGGCCGCGGCCCGGCGCCTCCACCGGGCCCGTCCCGACGGATGAACACCACTGGTGCGGGGGTCAGTCCGGCGCCCCCACGGCGGTGCGCGGGCACGGTCCCGGCCGTGGGCCCGGTGGTCAGTCGGCGAGGAGGGCGCGCAGGCGCTTCTTGTCGGGCTTGCCGACCGGGGTGAGCGGGAGTTCGGGGACCAGGTGGAGGGCCTCCGGGGCGTAGATGCGGCCCTTGTGGGTGGTGACGTAGGTACGGAGCTCCTCGAGTTCGGGCTGCCGGCCCGGGGCGGCGACGACCACGGCGTGGACGTGTTCGGCCTGGTGGGCGTCGCGGACACCGAGCACCGCGACCTGGCCGACGGCCGGGTGGGTGAGCAGCAGGTCCTCGACCTCGGACGGGTGGACGTGGCCGCCTACCACGATGATCTTGTCCGACTGGCGGTCGGTCAGGTAGAGGTAGCCGTCCTGGTCGAGGTAGCCGATGTCACCGGTGTGCAGCCAACCGTCGCGCAGCACCTGGGCGGTGAGGTCGGGCCGCTTCCAGTACCCGGCCATCAGGCCGTACGAGCGCACGTGGATCTCGCCGACCGCCCCGGTCGGCAGCTCGGCGCCGGCCTCGTCGCGGACCACCACCTGCACCCCCGGCAGCGGGCGCCCGACCGGGATCCGGCCGTCGGGGCCGACCCGGTCGTGGTCGTGGGCCTCGAGGACGGCGATGTTCATCGCCTCCGACATCCCGTAGCCGCTGGTCAGGATCGGCCCGAACACCCCGATGGCCTCGCGCACGCGGGTCGGCGAGGCGACGCTGCCGCCGTAGCTGACGCGCTGCAGGCTGGAGAGGTCGGTGCGGCCGATCGCGGGATGGTCCAGCAGGCGGTGGAGCAGCGGGGGCAGGACCCAGAGGTCGGTGATGCGCTCGCGTTCGACGGCGGCCAGGACCTCACCGGGGTCGAAGGAGCGCTGGAGGATCACCTCGCCGCCGTGGTGGAGCGTCAGATCGCTGAGCACGCCGGCGAGGTGGGCGAGCGAGGTGGCGGCGAGGAAGCGCGGGCGGCGTCCGTCGGCGGGGCCGAACGGGACGTCGAAGGCCCGGCGGTAGGGGCCGTGCAGACTGAGGATGCCCTTGGGGACGCCGGTGGTGCCGCCGGTGTGCCGGATGCCCAGGTGGTCGTCCGGGCCGACCGTCACCGCCGGGGGCCCGTCGGGCCGGCCGGCGGCGGCCGCGATCACGTCCTCGCCGATCGCCTCCCCGTCCGCCTTCGGGGCCGCCCCCAGGGACAGGACGGTCGGCACGTCGACCAGGGCGTGCAACTCCGGCGCGTCCGCGTACCGTTCGGCGTCCACCAGGAGGACGGCGGTGTCGACGCTGGTGACGATCTCGGCCAGCACCTCCGGGCTCATGCCGTCGTAGAGGTTGACCACCCGCGCGCCGGCGACCCCGGCCGCGTGCCGGGCGCTGAGCGCCTCGGGGGTGTTGCCGGTGAGCAGGGACACGGTCGTGCCGCGACCGACGCCCCGGGCGATCAGCTCGTGGGCCAGGCGGTGGGTCGCGGCGGCGTACTCGCCCGCGGTGATCCTGGTGCCGTCGGCGGTGGTGACGGCCGTGCGGTCCGGCTCCCGGGACAGGGACCGGAGGATCAGGGCGGGGCCGCTGACGAACTCCGCGTCGCTCATGACCTGTTCCTCCTGCTGTCGTTGGTGTCCGAATCGACAGCCTAGACGAGTGGTGTCGCCGGTGAACGGACTTTCCGGGCACGGCTCCTGACGTCACGTCACCCGGCGTCGCGGCCGCCGCCCACCTCGTGGCGGACGTACCACTCGGTCCCGGTCAGCGCCTCCCGCTCGTCGGCGCTCATCGCGGCCAACCGGCCGGGCAGGGCACCCCGTTCGACCTCGCTGCGGTGGGCGAAGACCGCGCAGAGCTTGGTCCGCACCCACGGCCGGACGTCCACCTCCACCCCCACCAGCTCGTCCGGCATCGGGTACGTCACCCGGCCCGGTCTCACCAGCCGCCCGCCCAACTCCCGCGCCACGGACTCCGGGTGGGTGGCCGCGTAGACGGCGGCCGGCCGCCAGGCGGGCCCGGCCTCGGGGTGGAGCAGGCCGAGGCCGGCGGCCTCGGCGGCGAGCAGGGTGACCTGGTGGGTCCGGCGGTGGTCCGGATGGCCCGTGAGGCCGCCGTACGCGTCGTGGGTGAGCACCACCTCCGGTCGGAACTCCCGGATGTGCGCCACCAACCGCCCCACCGCCTCGTCCAGCGGCACGTCGCACCAACGCGCCGCCCCCGGCGCCGACTCCACCACCTTCGCATCGGCGTACCCGAGCAGCCGCGGCTCCCCCGCCCCCAGGATGCCGACCGCCTCCGCCAGCTCCGCCGCCCGCCCGGTCCCCTCCGCCCAGGTCGCGGTCACCACCCCCGTCCGCGCCCCGGCGGCGGCCCGCTCGGCCAGCACGCCACCGGCAGCCAGTGACTCGTCGTCCGGGTGCGCGAAAACCGCCAGCACGCTTCCCGCCGCCTCGAGCATCACGTCTCCCCCTCACCCGCGTCGGCCCACCACGTCCCGACGTCCACGAACCACCGATCCTGCCACTCTCCCCCGCGCCCCGGAAGCCCTCTGACCAGCCGTCACCCGGTCGAGCGCCGCCCCGGCTCCCCCGCGTCCGCCGGGCTGCTCCCCCGCCCGTCGAAGCGGGGCCCTTGTGCGGACTCCGCTCCGGGCCCGATGATCTCCGAGCTCTGCCCACCCATGATCCGAACGGAACAACGCACACGTGACCTCCTCCCGTCGGCGCCTCGCCGTCACCACCGCCGTCCTCTCCGGTGCTCTGCTGGTCGGGGGGTGCAGCTCCCTCACCGGCGGACTGGCACCGGACGAGGAGCCCCTGACCGACAGTCGGGTACTCGGCACCTGGGAGGGCACCACCTGCCCGGCGACCCTGGTCCTGAAGGCCGACCACACCGCACGGGTCACCGGCTTCCCCCTCGCGACCGACGGTTCGAAGGTCACCAAGACCCTGGACGGGGACGGGAGCTGGACCGTCGGCGCACACCGGCTGTCCCTGACGATCGGGGCGGCCGGCCAGGAGGTCCTCTCCGGCAGGGACGGCAGCACCACCGTCCTCTACGCCACGGCGGGTGACCCCGACCTCGGAGTCGCCTGCCGCTACGTCCGCCGCGCCGACGGCGACCGCGGCACGGCTTCGGCGCCCGAGGCGGCGTCCCCCTGAGTCGAACGGCTCCCGACCTCGGTCGATCTTGGCTAGAGTGCGTGCGGTCACGAGGGTGTCCAGGTCCGCGGTCGGGCTCGGACGCCGCCCTCGTCACCCACGAACGATCGGAGCCCGCGGTGCCGCCAGAGCCGAATCCGGCCACGCTCTATCCCGACGTGGCCGCGCACGGGAGCCTCGCGGCGGCGCTGCGCGCCCTGGCGGGTGCCGACGGGACGGTGTTCGACCTGACGGCCAGTGCGGCGGATCCGCTGTGCGAGGCCACCGCCTCCGGCGGGCAGGCGCACCGGGCGGAGCTGTCCGTCTCCGCGTACCGGTTCGAACGGCGGTGGTCCGTCACGGCGTTCGGGACCAACGGGCTGCTGCTCTCGGGCAGCACGGACGAGCTCGGCCACCTCCCGCCCGTGATCGAGGCCTGGCTCGCGGGCGAGCCCCTGGACGTGCTCGCGGCGAGGGCGCGGTTCGACGTGCTGAGCGGACGGCCGGAGGTCGTGGACGGCACCGCCGCGGACCTCGTCGCCGCCGAGTGGGCGTGGCTGCTGAAGCAGGCCAAGGACGCCGACTGGCCCGAGTACCTGGCCCTGGTGGAGGCCGCCCACGCCGAACCGCAGCTGCGGGCGCTCTACCCCTTCACCAGCCACTGGGCCCTGAGCTTCGCCGCCGGACCGGACACCCCGCCGGACGTCCCGCCGTTCCTCTCCCTCCAGGCCCCGCACGGGACGCCGCACTACACGGTCAAGGAGTCCTGGAACGGTCCGACCCTCACCCAGGTCGGCAGCGCCGCCGAGGTGATCGCCTTCGCCGTCGCCAGGCTCCCCGGCTGGCGCACCCTCGTCTCCATGCTCTGAGACACCGACGCCTCCCTGCTCCGGGACGCCGACGGCCCGCCGGTCGCGAGGACCGACGGGCCGCCTGTGGGTCTGCCGTGCTTGCTCGTTACAGGGCTTACTTCAGGCCGGTGTTGATGGCGGAGACCAGCTCACCGTTGGAGGTGTCGCCGCTGAACTCCCAGAAGAAGGCGCCCTTCAGGCCCTGGGCCTTCGTCCAGGCCATCTTGGAGTTGATGGTGGCGGGGGTGTCGTAGCTCCACCAGTTGGTGCCGCAGTGGGCGTAGGCGGTGCCGGCGACCGTGCCGGTGGCGGGGCAGCTGTTCTTGAGGACCTTGTAGTCCTCGATGCCGGTCTCGTAGGTGCCGGTCGCCGCGCCGGTGGCGGTGCCGCCCGGGGCGGACTGGGTGACGCCGGTCCAGCCGCGGCCGTAGAAGCCGATGCCGAGGAGCAGCTTGCTCGCCGGGACGCCGATGGACTTGTACTTGGCGATGGCCTCGGCGGAGCTGAAGCCCGCCTTCGGGATGCCGTCGTACGAGGTGAGCGGGGAGTGCGGGGCGGTCGGGCCCTTGGCGTTCCACGCACCGAAGAAGTCGTACGTCATGACGTTGAACCAGTTCATGTACTGGGCGCCGCCCGCGTAGTCGGCCTTGTCGATGTTGCCGCCGGTGGAGGCGTCGGCGGAGACGGCCGCGGTGATGAGGTCGTTGCCGAACTCGGCGCGCATCGCCTGCATCATCTTCTTGAAGGAGTCGGCGCCGCTGGTGTCACAGCTCAGACCGCAGGCGTTCGGGTACTCCCAGTCCAGGTCGATGCCGTCGAAGACGTCGGCCCAGCGCGGGTCCTCGACCAGGTCGTGGCAGGACTTGGCGAAGGCGGCCGGGTTCTGCATCGCCTGGCCGAAGCCGCCGGACCAGGTCCAGCCGCCGAAGGACCAGATCACCTTGATGTGCGGGTACAGCTGCTTGAGCTTGCGCAGCTGGTTGAAGTTGCCGCGCAGCGGCTGGTCCCAGGTGTCGGCCTTGCCGTCCACCGCGAGGTCGGCGGTGTAGGCGCGGTCGTAGTCGGCGTACGCGTCGCCGATGGTGCACTTGCCGCCCTGGACGTTGCCGAAGGCGTAGTTGATGTGGGTGATCTTGGCGGCGGAGCCGGAGGTCACCAGGTTCTTCACGTGGTAGTTGCGGCCGTAGACGCCCCAGTTGGTGAAGTAGCCGAGCTTGATCTTGTCGCCCGGGTCGATCACGGTGCCGGCGGTCTTGATCGGGCCGGCCGCGCTGGCCGGGCCGGTCAGGTCCTCGGTGTCGCGGGCGACGACGGTGTAGTTGTACGTCGTACCGGCCGTCAGGCCGCTGTCGGCGTAGGTGAGTCCGGCGACGGTGGCGATCTTCACGCCGTCCCGGAAGAGGTCGTAGTTCTTGACCCCGGCGTCGTCGGTGGCGGCGCCCCAGGTGACCTTGAGCGAGGTCTCCAGGATGTCGGAGCCGGTCGGGGTGCCGGGGGCCGAGGGCGCCTTGTTGCCGCCCGGGTTGTCGGTGCCGTCGCAGGAGCCGCCGTTGAGCTTGCAGCCGCTGGGGTTGCCCGGGCCGACGCCGTTGAAGCCGAAGGTGGCGGTGGCGCCGGGGGCCAGGGTGCCGTTCCAGCCCTTGTCCTTGGCGGTCCAGTGGGTGCCGGTGTTGGTGACGGTGGCGTCCCAGGCGGAGCCGACGCTGGTGCCGGCGGGGAAGTCCCACTCGACGGTCCAGGAGGTGAGCGTGGTGGTGCCGGTGTTCTTGATGGTCCACGAGCCGCCGAAGCCGCTGCCCCAGTCGGAGCCCTTGGTGAAGGTGGCGGTGGCGGAGGACGCGGCCTGGGCCGGGGTGGACAGACCGACGACGGCGGCCAGCGGAAGCACGAGTGCGGTCAGGCCGGCTGCTGCCGCTCTGAACCTGCTCCTGGGCATGGTGGTTCGAGTGCTCAACGGGGCTCCTCGACGTGGGGGAACGGACGAAAGGAGGTGGGGAGTCCGAGCGAGCCGCACGGCCGTCGCGGCTGCTCCGCCGACCTTAGAAAGGTCCGTACCAACTCGTCAATAGGTCCAGACCACTTGGCCTTTACTCTCGCTTTGCCGTGCTCCGCCGCCACCCCGCGGGCCCTGACGGCCCACCAGCACAGGCCCTCCCCGGGTCCGTTCCGGAATTCCGGCACCGTTCCGGCCGGGGGGACGGAATACGGCAGAGGGGGCGGATATCACCGGAAGATCCATTCTCCGGCCGGCGTCGTGACTGCTCAGCGGGCCCGTGGGAATTCCGGTGCATCGCCCGCCGGCACGGTTCGGCACCGGATGAATGCGAACCGGCCCGGCATTCCCGCGCCCTGACGACCCCTCGGCCCGAGGGCCCCGGCCGGACCCCTGGGGAGCGGACTGTCCGTCCGAGCCGCTAGCTTTGCCGCAACACCGCACGGAGTGTCCGACTCCCTCCGTCTTCGCGGTGGTTTTCGACGACTTGACACGTACGTGGCACGAGATCGAGGTGTGGAGCGCATGGGCTGGCTGGCAGCTGGCGAGGGGTACGAGATATCCCTGGTGGAGGGCAAGGTGACGGCACGTTCGACGTCCGGACGCGCGGCGGGGCGGGAGCTGAAAACCCTGCCGAAGGCGGTCCGCGAGCATCCCGAGACGGAGAAGCTGCGCCGCTTCGCCGAATGGCTGGATCGGCACGCCGCGTCCTGCGTGGCGCAGGCGGACGCCTGGATGGTCTCCTCCCTCCCGGTCCCGACCGGCCTGCTGGCCCGGGTCTGGCCGGACTCCGCCTGGCAGGCGGCGCTGCGCGACCTGGTGGTGGTCGGCGCCGACGAGACCGAGGTCGGCCTGCTCCGCGACGTCACCCCCGAGGGCGAACTGCGGCTGGTGGACCTGGACGGCGAGACCGTCCGGATCTCCCCCGCCACCGTCACCTTCCCCCACCCGGTGCAGCTGCCGGACCTGGAGGACCTGCGCGAGTTCGCCGCCGAGCTCGGCGTCGTGCAGGGCGTGGAGCAGATCCACCGGGCCACCTGGGAGCGCCCGGCCGAGTTCGCCGAGAACACCACCGAGGTCAGGGACTTCGCGGGCGGCCGCTACCCGTCCCGCTTCGGCCTGGCCGCCCGCGCCACCGCGCTCGGCTACAAGGTGACCGGCGGCTACGCCTGCACCCGGATCCGGGACGGGCTGCGCACCCTGGAGGCCAACGTCTGGATCGGCGAGCCCTACTGGGACGGCGACTCGGAGACCGGCGGGCTGAGCTGGCACGGGGAGGACGGCCGGGCGCTGCCGCTGGGCGAGGTCGGCGCGGTGGCCTGGTCGGAGGGGATGCGGATGGCCGCGGCGCTGTACGCCGGGCGCTCCGTGCAGCAGGAGGGGGAGGACGCATGAGCGGGACCATCACGGAGGACGGCACGGCCATGGACACGGTGCTGACGCAGGCTCAGGCCGAGGAGCTGCTGCTGGCCGGTGCGGTGCTCCCGCCCGGCACCGAGGGGGCGGGCCGACGGGCGGTCCCGCTGACCGCGCGCACCTACCACCACCCCGCCGTCGAGGGCCGGGTCGTGGTCCGCCTGGTGGCCGCCGAGCTGGGCGCCGCCGAGGACCTGGCGGGCGGCTACCTCGGCCTGGAGCTGCAGGGCGAGCCCGCCGAGGTCGGTCTCGGCCTGCGCCAGGCGCTCGGCTTCCCGGAGTGGGTGCTCGCCCACCACCCGGAGGACGGCCACCACGCGCTCGGCGTGATGCCGGAGTTGGAGAAGATCGCCCGGCAGGCGAAGTCCAAGCCGAAGGCCGCGCTGGACGCCTACCAGGAGCTGGCCGGGCGCCTGGCCGCCGCCGTGCCGCACTTCCTGCCCACCTTCTACGAGCAGGCCGGCCGGGTCTTCCTCGGGGTGGAGAACGCCACCTACGCCTCGCAGATGTTCACCAAGGCCCGCCGCGCCGAGGCGCAGCACGGCCTGGCCCTGGACGAGGAGCGCCTGGACGCGGTCTTCCTGGAGTTCGCGCTGGCGGGCGCGCTGCCCGTCAAGGTGCTCTCCGGGTACGGCAAGGAGCTGTCCGCCCGGGTGCCCGCCGAGGAGGCCTTCACCCGCTTCCGCGAGCTCTGCGTGCGGCGGACGGCGGGCGGCCTGCAGCCCTCCGCGCAGATGGCGACCGACCTGCGCCGCCTGGCCAAGGCCGCGGGCCTGGACCCGGACGACGCCGAGGGCGCGTACCTGGCCGAGCTGCTGGAGCTGCCGGCCACCCTGCGGGCGGCGGGCGGTTGGTGGAAGGGGCACCGGAGCGCGCTGATCGCGCTGGCCCGGCGCGACGCGGCGGTCCGCGGCCGGCTGCTGAACCTGATGCCGACCGGCGACGACTACGAACTCCCGGGCCTGTGGGTGGAGGTCCTCTCCGAGTCGGGCGCGGACGCGGGCCTGGTCGACGTCTCGCTGCCCGAGGCGCAGCGCCCGGCCGACGGGAGCGCGGGCTGGTTCCGCCGGTTCACCAAGTGGCGGGACCGGGGCTGGTACCAGGTGGCCCGGATCCCCGCGCTGCACCCGCTGACGGAGCGGATCGCCGAGGTGCTGCGGGCCGAGCTGGCGAGCACCGGGGAGGCGCTGCCGCTGCTCCCGTCCGACGTCGACCTGGTGGACCAACTCCTCTCCCTGGAGCTCCCGTTGGAGGAGCCGAAGGAGAACACCACGCTGTTCCTGGAGGCCTGGGCGCAGCAGGAGGAGGGCCGGCGCGACCTGCTGGCCCTGGCCGCCGACGAGCGGTTCCACCCGGCGTTCCGCCGAGGGTTGAACCGGATCTCGGACGACCGCGAGGGGCGGATCGCCCTCTCGGTGCTGGCCGCCTCCCCCGGCGGCCGACCGCTGCTGGCCGAGTGGACGGCGGCGGTGGCGAAGGCCTCGGCGACCGCCGGGCTGCCCGGGCTGCCGAACGCGCTGTCCCGGCTCAGCTGGCTGCCGGGCGAGGTGCTGGCGCTGGCCGAGGAGGAGGTCCGGGCGGCTGCCGCCTTCGACCTCGGGGAGATCGTGGCGGAGGCGCTGCGGGCCGGTCTGATGGACGAACTGGGCTGGGACGCCTGGGACTCGGCCACCTCCGAGCTGGTGCCGCGCAAGGACGTGGACGAGATCATCGTCGCGGACGCCTGGCCGCACCTGATCGCGGCCGGCCAGTCCCAGGTCCGGGTGGTGGGCGCGGACGACGCCGTGCTGGTCCACGACCTGCGGATCCCGGCCGACGACACCAACCACCGGGACCGGGGCTTCCTCTACACCGACGGCTCGCTGCTGGTGCAGTGGGAGTCGCGCGCCAACAACCACCAGCCCACCGGCTACTGGCACACCGCCGCCGACCGGGTCTTCACCCTCGCCGAGGGCACCGAGGTGCGCGGCATGCGGACCACCTACCTGGGCACCCTGCGCAGCCACGGACTGCCGCTGGCCGGCGGCGGGTTCACCACCGGCCTGGGCGTGGTGCAGGTCGGCGACACCGCCCTGCCGGGCGACCGGGCGGTCATCTCCGACGGCACCTCGTGCTGGGTCTGGGCCGACCCGGGCGGCACCGACCCGTACACCTGGCTGGAGTACGACCCCGCGACCAACACGACCGGCCGGGCCTCGCTGCCCGCCTTCCTGGCCGACGCGGCCAAGGACGACCCGGCCGGCAGCCACCGGGTGGGCGGCTGGCTGCTGCCGGACCC
>NZ_JBSGEL010000100.1:0-20901 GCF_053602875.1 Kitasatospora sp. NPDC004289
GTCGATCGGCTCGCTCTCCTCGGCCAGCACCCGGTGCGCCAGGTTGCCGACGGCGACCCGCAGGTGGGTGTGGCCGAAGTCCACGCCGACCACGACCCGGACGGCGACGCCTCCGCCGGCGCGGTGGCCGAGGGCTCCCCGGTGGGTGACGCGGTGTCGCCCCCGGGGATCGAGGCGGTGTCCTCCCCCGCCGCCACCGGACGGCCGCTCCCGCCACCGCCCGTGCCGTCCGTCGCCGCCTGGCCCTTGCCGCCGCCGGGCAGCGCGAGGGCCACCATGCCGCCGACGGCGGCGGTCGCGACCACGCCGAGCGCCACCGTGCGCAGCTGCTTGCGCCGTCGGCGCTGCTCCTCGTGACGGTCCGCCATGGCCTGCCAGTCGGGCTCCGCCGCCGTGGTCACCACCGGCTCACCGATGCCGTTCGGCCATGATCCCCGTTGCTCCGTCATGGCCCGAAATAATAGAACACCTGTCAGTTCTCCCAGCTCCCCGGCCCTTTGAAGAGCTTGTGCGGACCTCGTGAACCCGGACCGCGTCCCCCGGGCCTCCCCTGCAGGCCCGGGGCGACGCGGTCCGGCCGCGGCGGGCGTCAGCTCACCGTGACGGTCCTGCTGTAGAACTGGACGCGGTGACCGGAGCTGCGGAAGTCGGCGCTCGCGTCGCCGGCTCCGTTGGGCGCGGCGCCGAACAGCTCGTACGCGCCGTTGAGGTTGCCGGAGTCGCCCCGGGTGAAGGTGACCGTGCCCTGGTACCGGTTGATGTACAGGACGGTGTTGGGCGTTCCCCACTCCAGCATGTCGTCGGCCCGGCTCCAGGTCTGGTTGCCCACCTGACCGTCGACGCCCACCCCGTACCGGGCCTGCCACTTCCGGGTCGGCGCCTCGGTCCTCGGGCCGAACTGGCCGTCCAGGTCCGACTTCTGCAGCAGCTCGTCGGCGAACAGCACCGCCTGCCACATCAGCACCAGGTCGGTGTTCTTGGAGTGGGCGCAGCCGTTGCAGAGCGAGTGCCCGAGCTCGCCGTAGTGGTCGCCCCAGTCGTCGGTGAGGGCGCCGCCGCCGTCGACGAAGCTGTTGCCGTCGGCGCCGCCGTTGCCCGCGAAGGCGGTCCCGGACAGGCCGGCCGTGCCCAGCACGGCCAGGCCGAGCACGGCGGCCAGTCGCCCGGCCCGGCGGCCGGCGATCCCGCGGAGGTGTGCGCGTCGCATGGTGGTCCTCTCGCTGCGATGTCCCGGAGTACGTCCGCATCCGGGTTCCGATGGCCCACACGCTGGCCGGGGCCGGTAAATTGACGGTTAATCGGCACGCCGCCGGCCGGTCTCCCCGTACCGCGACCACCCACCACCGTCTCGCCCACGCGTAGGGAAGCATGATCAGGTTCAGGGTCCTGGGTCCGTTGTCCGTGCTCGGCCCCGGCGGGGAGGTGGACCGAACGGGCCGAGGGGGTGCGGTTGTTGAAGGCGTAGTACGTGGCGGGGGCGGTGCCGCAGCCGTGCGAGGTGAGCACGCGGCAGATCGGCTCGACGCCGCCGAAACGGTCCCGGTGCTCGTCGACGAACGCTACGAGCGCAGGTGTGGCCGGTCGAGCTCGGCCGCGAAGAAACTCGCCGCAGCCTTCATGATCTCGTTGGCGCGCCTGAGTTCGGCGATCTCCTTCTTCATCGCCTTGATCTGCGCGGACTCCTCCGTGGGTCGTGCCGGGGCGCTACCCGGAGTCGACCTGGTCGCGCCGAACCCAGTTGCGCAACGTCTCGGCGGGACCGATGCCCAGCTTCTCCGCGACGGCCCGCAGCGCGGCCGACTCCTTCGGGTAGTCGCCAAGGACCTCGGCGACCATGCGCACCGCACGACCGCGCAGCCCAGGCGGGTAGGAAGAAGGACCTGCCATGACTCGAATCCTTACACGAAATCGAGCCTCTACCGAACCTGGAGCGCGGGTGTGACATCCACCGTCATCTGGGGCTATCACCTGACCTCGCAGGTCAGCGAAACCCAGCCGCCTTGATGTTGCAAGGTGATGCTTCAGGCGACGGCGGACGCAATCGAGCCAGCGCTTGCGGCGACCGCCGCGATGGCGGCAAACCCGAGGCTCACAACGAGAAGGCGCCCAGACATGGGCAGTTTCTGCAACCCTGCCGCTAGCTGTCCCAAGCCGGAGAAGTCGAACGATGGACCCGCTTGGGCGCCCACTGGACTCAGCGGACGGCCGTGCTGATCGACATTTCGCTGCGCAGCCTCCAACTTCAACTTCGCCACCTCAGCCTCTGCTTTCGCCGCATCCGCTGCGGCCTTCACAAGCTTTCCCTCATAGATGGCCCAGCCGGCGGCCAGCAGGAGACATAGGCCAGCTGCAATCAAGGAGAACACCACAACAGCGATTACGACCTCTGGGGGCGCCGCTACCGGCGTCGTGCTCATCCCGGGCCCATCCTGTCGTAGGAGCGCAAGGGCCGTGGGATCCTGCGGATGATGACGCGGGTGCCTTCGATCTCAGCTGGGTAGCTCGATTCGTCGGTATCCGGAGGAACGAAGAACGTCACCTCGTCGCTGTCTTCATCAAAGTCCCAGGTCAACAGGTCACCCGTGGACATCCGCTCACGGGCGAAGGCGTCGATCTGCTCTCGGGAACCCATCACCTAGGGCTCGCCCCCACTTCTGTCAGCTGGTAGTTGGCATCCTGGATCACGCTGTAGACGCCGGGGTACCCACCTACGACGTGACCGATCAGTTCGTTCTGCTGGTTGTAAACGGGTGCTCCGGAGTCGCCCGGGGCGGAGATGGCGTACGCGGTCATCATGGTTTGCCCCCAATCTCCGCCCCCCGGTCCGTCCGGGCCCGCGAATGGGTGGCCAGCAGTGAGAAGAGCTGCCCACTGCCCGCTGGTCACGGCACCGAAAGCAGTGACCTGGTCCCACTTGTGCCCGGTCCCGATCACGGAGATTGGTGGCGTCGCTCTCTGTGTGTCGGGTGTTGCCGCGTCAAGTTCGATCAGGGCGACGTCGGCGGTTTCTTGGCGAGCAAGCACGATCGCGCAGTGCTTGGTGGCCCCCACACTGCCCAACCGTTGGGCATTGGTGTCGTACGCAGCCACGCCTGCAGTGGGAGCGGCATGTCCTGCGGTCAGCAGCCCTCGTGTGCCCTGAGGAGTCGTGACCCTTACGCCGAAGGTCCCTGGCCCTTCACCGCAGTGCGCTATGTCGCTGGGGGCTACCTGGTGTACTGGCGGAGGCACCGCGATCACCGAGACCACTACGCCCGTGCGCCGCATGATGTCCCCGTGAATTTCGTCAAGCAGGACATCAAGTGGCGCCATCGTCTGTGCTGCTTCGCGCTTGAGATCGGCGTGTCTGATCTTCATGACGGGCTCACTGATCGACACGACGACTGCGGGCGCCACCCGCTCGCCGGTGTGGGTGTAGGTCACCGCGAGTACTGGTATGCCGTGCACCTCGCGGTGGTGCCCCCACACCGTGCTGGCGACCTTCTCGACGAGTTCGCATTCGGCGGGGTAGGTACGAGCCATCACAGCTGTGATAGTCGAGCCATCCCCAGTGCTTGTGGTCGTAGCCATGTCCCCAGCCTCGGTCATGGCCGCTGGCAGCGCGATTGCGCGACGCCGAATGGGCGCCCGCATGGCGGTGGCGGGGGCAAACGGTCTCGTTCATGGGACTCACCATTCCAAGATCAACCCTGGTTGGCTTATGGATTACCAACCCTGGGCCTACCGTGGTCCCAGGCACCTGAGGCGAAAGTCCCGGACCTGTCCGGGGATCGGCTTGGCCGTCCCCTCAGAAGGTTCAAGAACCGTACTGCCCAGTCCACAGATCCGTCGAGTACTCAGCCGAGGTCGCGTTGTTCCTTGCCACCAGTGTTCGTCGCAGTAGGCAATCGGCCCCGATACCTACTGGATCTGCCGCTGAAGCACCCCGGCGCCCAGCGGCGGGGCAGCGTCCGCCGCAGACGGCGGGGATGCACCGGTTCGTCGGGGATCAGCTCCAAGCCCATGCGCCGACCAGCGGGCGAGGCGACCCACTGCCGCAGCCAGGTCATGGCCCCCTGGACTCGAAGCCGTGGAACTGCCCGAACAACGGCTGTCCAGGGCCGACGTCGGTGAGCTATTCGGCCAACGCGATGGCGCGTACGACTTCCTCGACGACCCATTCGTCGACCTCGCCGCCCCACTGTCGGCCTTTGACGACCTTGCTGACCAGCCGGTGCTGGGCCAAGCCGGCGCCGTCGGCGCCGTCAGTGCGGCGGCAGCCGACCGTGAGTTCCATCAGTTCGCTGGACCGCATGCCAGTCAGCGCGGAGGTGACAACCTTGCAGGCGTGGCCAGCGACCCGAATCAGGGCATCGGCGCCCTTGTTCGACAAGGGCAGAGACCACGGGATCATCTCGCCGGTGTCCGCGCGAGGGGCGTCGGCGGGCTTGCGACACCACACCTACTCGATGCCGACCTCAGCGACCGCCTCCTCCAGCAGCGGTCCTGCCAGTCCCGGGCCGCCACGAGTTCGGCGACGGCAGCGTGCGAAGCCACGCGTTCACCGCCCGCGTTGCACGCGGACCGTCCTCGTCCTCGAACGCGAAGTCGTCGTCGAACAGCACCGGCATCCGCTCGGGGATCAACGGCTCCCCGCTGAGCTCCCAGGACTACCAGTCCTCGACAGAGAAGAAGTGCACCAACACGTTGAAGTTCCCCCTTGATCTTGGACAGCAGGTTTCTACCCTGCGGGGGTGAAGTCGCGCTGCAGTCTGACCCGGGTTTCAAGCGGGGTGAGGTACCCGAGTTCGGGGTGCCTGCGGAGCCGGGTGCGGTTGTATTCGACTTCGATGAAGCGGAAGACATCAGCTCGAGCCTGGGCTTGGGTGGCCCACGCTGTGGTGCCGATCTCGGCCTTGAACAGGGCGAACCAGCTCTCCGCTGCGGCGTTATCGTAACAGGAGCCGACCCGGCCCATCGACTGCCTCATACCCAACTCTCTTATCACCGAGCTGAATTCACTGCCGGTGTATTCGCTGCCGCGGTCGGTGTGCATGATGCAGCCCGCCTCCAGTTGTCCGCGTCCGGCCGCCAGCCGCAGCGCGGCGACCGGGAGCTCGGCCCGGTGGTGGTCCGCCATCGCCCAACCGACCACCTCGCGCGTTGCGAGGTCGATGCGGGTCGCCAGGTACAACTTCCCTTCCTCGGTGATCAGTTCGGTCATGTCGCCAACCAACCGCATCCCTGGTCTGGGTGCGGTGAAGTCCCGGCCGATCAGGTCGGCCGCGAACACGGCTCGCTTCGCCTGCCGGGTCAGGCCCCGGCGTCGGCGTCGGGTGATGCCGGTGATGCCGTGCGCACGCATCAGCCGCTCGACTCGTTTGCGGTTGACCGCGCGGCCGGCCCGCGCCAGGGCGGCGTGGACTCGGGGAACGCCGTAGGCGCCGCGCGAGCCGGCATGCAGGAGCCGGATCTCACCCACCAGCTTCTCCTCGGCCCGCTGCCGGGCCCGCCGGGCCGGGGCGGCCGCGACGTGCGCGTAGTAGGTGGAGCGCGGCAAGCCCAGGACGCGGCACAGCAGTGCCACGCTGAAGCCGCCGGAGTTGGTGCCGGCGGCCTTCTCCGCGTCGATGAAGGCGCACAAGGCGCCTACTTCAGCGTGTCCTGCGCGAAGAAGGCCGCGGCTTTTTTCAGGATCTCGATGGTCTGCTGCTGTTCCCGGTTCTGCCGCCGAAGCCGGGCGAGCTCCTCGCGTTCCGCGCTGGTCAGCGCCCCGGCCGGGCCCTCACCCCGGTCCGCCTTGGCCTGGTTGACCCAGTTCCGTAGGCCCTCGGCACTGACGCCGAGATCCCGGGCCACCTCGGTGACGGTCCTGTCCGAGGACAGCGCGAGCTCGACCGCGTCCTGCTTGAACTCGGCCGTATGCCGCTTGCTCCTGTTATTCTGCTTACTCACTACCTGGGCTGCTTCCTCCGGGACCATCCGTCCCAGTATCAAGCTGTCCAGGTCAGCGGGGGGAACCTCACATGCAGGGACGCTAGGCCGTTTCTTTCGGATCATCGGATCGTTGGATCTGATGTGTCGTTGACTGATGCCCAGTGGGCGCGGATCGAGCCGTTGCTGCCGGACCGTGCACCGAGGCGGGGTGGGAGGTGGCGTGATCACCGGCAGGTGATCGACGCGATCGCGTTCAAGTACCGCACCGGGACGCCCTGGGCGGACCTGCCCGAGCGGTTCGGGTCCTGGAAGGGCGCCCACAACCGCCTGCGGATGTGGGCACTCGACGGCACCTGGGAGAAGGTCTTCACCGCCCTGCTCGCCCAGGCGGACGCCGACGACGACCTGGACTGGGTCGTCGCGGTCGACTCCACCGTCGTGCGCGCTAACCAGCACGCGGCCGGAGCCCGTCAAAAGGGGCTCCGGCCGGCGAGCCCCACCACCATGCCCTCGGACGCTCCCGCGGCGGGCTGACCACGAAGATCCACCTCGCCGCCGACGGCAACTGCCGGCCGCTCGCCTTCGTCCTCACCCCCGGACAGGCCGGCGACGCACCGGAGTTCGAACACGCCATGGCCCGCATCCGCGTCCCCCGACCCGTCGGCAGACCGAGAACCACGCCGGAGGCGGTCCTGGCGGACAAGGCCTACTCCTCCCGCGCCATCCGCGCCCACCTGCGCAGGCACGGCATCCGGGCCGCCATCCCGCAACCCGCCGACCAGGTCACCAACCGCAAACACCTCGGCCGACGCGGAGGCAGACCACCCGCATGCGACCACGACACCTACAAGCGCCGCAACACCGTCGAGCGGTGCATCAACAAGCTCAAGCAGTGCTGCGGCCTGGCCACCCGCTACGACAAGACCGCCACCATCTACCTCGCCGCCATCTTCATCTGGTCAGCACGATGATCCGAAAGAAACGGCCTGGGCCCGCGACACGACCCTCATCAACTGTTAACTCCACGACCGATCAACGGGAGTTGAGGAATGTGAGGCACGCCAACAAATCAGCAACAAACTGCGCCCAGACCGCGCAGGCCGCCGACCGTCTGCTCGCCCGACCCGTGACCGGGTCGACCTGCCGGCCCCATTGCCCGGCGTACGGCCCGAAGTGGTCGAGGACCCGCTCGCCTGGTTCGCCGCCGAGCACCAGGTCCTGCTGACGGTGACGGCGTACGCCGGGGCTGCGGACCGTCCGGTGGCGGTGGGGTGGCTGGCCTGGGCCCTGGGCACCTACCTCAACCGGCAGGGCCACTGGCACGACTGGGTGTCGGTCCAGGGCGCGGCCCTGGAGGCGCACCGCCGGCTGAGCGACCTGCGGGGGCAGGCCGTCACCGGGATGAACCTGGCCCGGGCCCGCACCCGGCTCGGCCACGTGCACCTCAACCTCGGCTGGATGTGCGACCAGCAGGGCGGCCGCCACCCCGAGGCGCTGGCCTTCGCCGACCTCGCGGCCGGCTGGTACCACTCCCAACTCGGCGACCACGCCGGCGCGGTGACCCGCTGCACGGAGGCCCTGGCCCTCCAGGAGCGGATCGGCGACCGGCGGGCCCAGGCCAACACCTGGGACAGCCTCGGCTACGCCCACCACCACCTGGCCGACCACGCCGAGGCGGTCCGCTGCTACCGCCGGGCGGTGGAGATCCAGCAGGAGGTCGGCGAGCGGTACCAGATCGCCGACACCCTGGTGCACCTGGCCGACACCCTGGCCGCCCTCGACCGGCCGGAGGAGCTCCGGACAGCCCTGGAAGAGGCCCTGACGATCTGCCAGGAGCTGGACCACCCGGACCGCACCGCGATCGCCACCCGCCTGGCCGGCCTCGCTCCCCTCTCTCCGTAGTCCGCCCCTCCCCCCTCCCGTCACGCCGGGGTCAGGGCCACCGGCAGGGAGTCGTAGGCGGCGACGAAGTTGGAGGCCCGGCGGCTCGGCGGCCCGGTCGGGGTGAACCCCTCCACCCGGGCCAGCAAGGCCTCGAAGACCAGCCGCAGCTGACTGCGCGCCAGGGCCGCACCCATGCAGAAGTGCTTGCCGCTGGTGAACGAGAGGTGCGGATTGACCGCCCGGTCGACCCGGAAGGAGTCCGGGTCCTCGAAGACCTCCTCATCGCGGTTGGCGGAGGGGATCCAGAGGCAGAGCAGCTCTCCGGGCTCCAGGTCGGTGCCGGCCAGGCGGGTGGGCCGTACCACCGTGCGGGTGAGGTGCAGCGGCGGCGTGGTCCAGCGCAGCACCTCCTCGATCGCCCGGTCGAGGTGCTCGGGGTGGCGCCGCAGCCACTGCCACTGCCCGGGGTGGGCGGCGAAGGCGGCGACCCCGGCCGCGATGGTGTTCTTGGTGGTCTCGTTGCCGCCGATCGCCAGGTTGAGGCAGTTCAGCAGCACCTCCGACCGGGTCAGCCGGTCCCCGTCCAGTTCGGCCTCCAGCAGGCGCCGGATCAGGCCGTCCTCGGCCAGCTCGGCGTGGTCCAGCAGCCCGGCCAGGTGCATCAGCAGCTGGCCGTTGGCGGTGGCGGTGGAGCGCCGTCGCACCGTCAGGTCGCCCGCCCCGGGGTCGTGTTCGCCGAGCGAGCCGCAGACGGCCCGGCTGGCCCGGTCGGCCAGGGTGGCCCACTCCCGCTCCGGGAGGCCGAGCAGCATCCCGGCCCCGGCGGAGGGGACCCGGGCGGCGACGGCCCCGACGAAGTCGGTCTCGCCGTCCCGGACCGCCTGCTCGACCCACCCCCGCACCCGGTCGCGGAGCAGCCCGTCCAGGGTGCGGGCGGCCGAGCGGGTCAGCCCGCTACTGACCAGGCGGCGCAGCCGCTGGTGGTGCGGCGGGTCGGTGAGCTCGATCATCTGGCCGGCCGCCGGGTCGCGTTCGCCGAGCGAGGTGTCCAGGGTCATGCCCCACTCGGAGCTGTAGCCGGTCGCGTCCCGCAGCACGGCGTCGACGTCCTGGTAGCGGGTGACGGAGAGGAAGGGCGGTGCCCCGTCCCGCTCCTGACGACGCAGCAGTCCGCTGCGGCGCTGCTCGCGCCAGAGCCGGTGGGGCGGGTCGGGCAGGAAGGCCCGGGGGTCGGACAGGTCGGTGACGGGACCGGCCTGGAGGAGCTCAGACACGGACGGCCTCCTCGGCGGGCAGACCGGCGGTCCGGTCGGCGGTGCGAGCGGCGGTGCGAGCGGCGGGCGGGGCCGCGGTCGGGTCGGCACCGGGGGCGGGGATGAACCCGGAGGCGTGGAAGTAGCCGAGGTAGGCGTCCAGCAGGGCGGCGTCCACCGGCGGGCAGCTCAGTCCGCTGCCGACCAGGTCCCGTTCGATCCGGGCCCGGTCCATCCGGGGCGAGTACCGGGTGGTGGCCAGCTCCTCGACCGTGGCCCCGCCGCCGGCGGCCTCCGTGGTGAACAGCGGGGCGAACGGCGCGAACGGGTGGTCCGGCCGGTCCGCGAGGTGGTCGAGCAGGGCGTCCACCCACCCGTGGTAGTCGACGGTGCGGACGGGGTGGCCGTGCGCCCGCAGGCGCTCGACGAAGTCGGCGAGCAGCGCCTCCCGCGGGTTGGTCAGGTGGTAGGTCTGCCCCTCGGCGGGGTGACGGGTCGCCAGGTGCACCACCGCGCCGGCCGCGAAGTCGATCGGCACCAGGTTGAGCGGCAGGTCGAGCTCGGGGGCGAGGCCCAGCTCGGCGATCACGCGGAAGAACTCGCAGAGCGCGGCCGCGCTGTTCCAGGTGTACGAGGTGGTGTCCCCGGAGAGCTCGTACGGGCGGTGCACCGCCACCGGAAGCCCGGCCCGGCCCGCGCCGCGGACCAGCTCCTCGGCCACCCACTTGCTCTCGGTGTAGCCCATCGAGAGCAGCTCGACGTGGGAGAGCGGCGTGGTCTCGGTGACCTCCCGCACGCCGGCCGCGCCCATGCCGTGCACCACCGCCGCGGTGGACACGTGGTGCAGCGGCACGGCCCGCCGGGCCGCCAGCCGGACGAGCTCCCGGGTGCCCTCGACGTTGGCGGCGCGCAGCTTCTCGTACGGGTAGAGGAAGTTGACCTCGGCCCCGCTGTGCAGGATCAGGTCGGCGCCGTCCGCGTGGTAGTCCCACTCCAGCGAGTTCAGGCCCAGCCGGGGCAGCGCCAGGTCGCCGAGCACCGGGCGGACGCGGTCGGCGGGCAGCGGGCGGTCGATGCCGTAGCGCAGCTGGGCCTCGGCCAACCGCCGGTGGGCGTGGTCGGTGTCGCGGGCCCGGACCAGGACGTGGACCTGAGCCTCGGTGCGGTCGAGCAGCTCGCGCAGCAGGTAGGCGCCGAAGAAGCCGGTGGCCCCGGTGAGCAGCACGTGCTGAGGCCTGCGCCAGACGGGGTGCGGGGAGCCGGTGGTGACCGTGGGCCGTTCCCACACCAGGTCCGGCCGCCAGCGGTCGACCGCCGGCCGCGCGGCTTCGCCCTCCCCTTCCCCCGCCCGCGCCGTGCCGTGGCCCGGGCCGTGGCCTGCGCCCTGCGCCGTGCCCTGTCCCGCGTCCTGTCCCGCGTCCTGCTCGGTGACGGCCCGCTCGACGGCGGCGGCGAACGCGCTCGGCACCGGATCGCCCAGCAGCTCGGTCACCAGCTGGAAGTTGTGGCCGTCGTCGATGCCCAGCTCCTGCTGGACCCGGGCGACGAGCTGCACGGCCAGCAGCGAGCTGCCCCCGGCCGCGAAGAAGTCCACCTCCTCCTCGTCCGCCCCGGCCTCCGCACCCGGCAGCAGCGCGGCCCAGACCCGGGCCACCGTCTCGGCCACCGACTCGCCGTCCGCCTGCTCCCGTTCGGCCTGGGCGGCCGGCGCCGGCAGCGCGGCCCGGTCCACCTTGCCGTTCGGTGCCAGCGGCAGCCGGTCCAGCAGGGTGAGGGTGGCCGGGAGCATGAAGGCGGGCAGCCGCTCGGCCAGGTGCGCGCGCAGCCGGGCGGCGGTGGGCGCGGCTCCGGCCCGGATCGCGACGTAGGCGGCCAGGCTGCGGGTGGTGCCGTCCTCGACCGCGACCAGCACGGCGTCGGTGACGTCGGGGTGGGCGGTGAGCGCCCGGCGGACCTCCTCGGGCTCGATCCGGAAGCCGCGCACCTTGACCTGGTCGTCGCGGCGGCCCCGGTACTCCAGCGTCCCGTCCGGCCGCCGCACCACGAAGTCACCGCTGCGGTACAGCCGTTCGGGTTCCCCGCCGTCCGTGCCGCCGAAAGTCAGGAACCGCTTCGCGCTCTCCTGGGGATCGTTCAGGTAGCCGGTGGCAATCCCCGGGCCGCCGATGTAGAGCTCGCCCTCCTCGCCGTCCGCCGCCGGGCCGCCGTCCTCGCGCAGCACGTGGCAGACGGTGTCGGCGATCGGGCGTCCGATCGGCACGCCGCCCGCTCCGTCCGGGACCTCGGTGATCAGCTGGGCGGTCGCCACGCAGGCCGCCTCGGTGGGGCCGTAGGCATTCACCAGGCGCCGCGGGCGGCCGAGTTCGAGCACCCGCCGGGCCGCGTCGGCGCGCAGCGCCTCGCCGCCGGTCAGCACGTGGCGCAGCCCGGCGAAGGTCTCCGGCCGCTCCTGGGCGATGCGGTGGAAGATGCTGGTGGTGAGGAACAGCGCGGTGATCCCGCGCTCGCGCACCACCCGCTGCAACTCCGGCGCCGAGAGCAGGACTTCGGAGGCGACGGGCACCAGGCAGGCGCCGTTGAGCAGGGTCGGCCAGAACTCCAGCACCGAGGCGTCGAAGGAGAGCGTCGCCGCGTGCAGCATCCGGTCCCCGGGCCCGGGCTCGAAGAACCCGTTCGCCACCGAGAGCCGGGCCACCCCGCGCTGCGGCACCGCCACGGCCTTGGGCCGCCCGGTCGTCCCGGAGGTGAACATCACGTACGCCGCGGCCGCCTGCCCCTCCGGCAGCGCGAAGGGGGTGTCCGCCGCCGCCTCCTGGCCGGCCGTCAGCACCTCCTGGTACCGCAGCACCGGCACCGCCGCCCCGGCCAGCCGTCCGGCCCCGGGCAGCCGGACCAGCGCCACCGCGCCGGCGTCCGCCACCATGCCGTGCACCCGCTCCGCGGGCAGCTTGGCGTCCACCGGCAGGTAGGTCGCCCCGGCGTACGCCACCCCGAGCAGCGCCGCACAGGCCTCCGGCCCGCGCCGGCCCACCACCCCGACCACCGCGCCCGGCCGGATCCCGGCCGCCGCCAGTCCGCGGGCGAACCGCTCGGCCAGCGCGCCGAGTTCGGCGTAGGTGTACCGGAGCTCCGGACCCTCCACCGCGGGCTCCTGCGGGTTCCTGCGCACCTGCTCCGCGAACAACCCGGCCAGTGATCTGCTGTACGGACCCGCCGTGTCCGCCGCCGTCGTCGTCATCGCTCGTGCCCCTTCGGTAGGCCCCGCACCTCGATCCCCCGAACGCCGGGAGCGTAGGGCGGGGCCGCCGAAGATGACGAACCGTCAGGGAGCTGCTGTGGAACGGCAGAACCGCAGGTGGGAAGGGGTTCCCTTCCGCGATGCGGAACCACACTCCCCCAAGTGCACCCTCACGAAGGTCGAACTGGCACCAGGATGATCCGTCTGGTCCGGCCCTTCCTGGCACTCAACGTACTTGACCTGTACTGCTCATGACGGGCCGTCAAGCCGGAACGGCGAGGGCCACGGGCTCGGGCAGGACCAGGGTCCCGCCGCAGTCGGGGGCGAAGGCGTCGAGGAGGCTGTGCTGCACCCGGCCGTCCATGATCCGGGCGGCCGGCACCCCGGAGCGCACGGCGTCCAGGCAGGCCTCCATCTTGGGGAGCATCCCGGCGCTCAGACGCGGCAGCAGCTCCGCGAGCTGACCGGCCGTCAACCGCTCGATCACCGTGGAGGAGCGCGGCCAGTCCGCGTACAGCCCGGCGACGTCCGTGAGCACCACCAGCAGCTCGGCCCCCATCGCCACCGCCACGGCCGCCGCGGCGGTGTCCGCGTTGACGTTGTAGACCTGCCCGTCCGCGCCCCGCGCGATCGAGGAGACCACCGGGATCCGGCCGTCCCCGACGAGCGAGCAGAGCAGGCCCGGATCGACCGCCATCACGTCGCCCACCAGCCCGATGTCCACCTGCTCCCCGCCCACCACCGCGTACCGCTTCACCGCCGTCATGGTGTGCGCGTCCTCACCCGTCAGCCCGACGGCGAACGGCCCGTACTCGTTCAGCAGCCCCACCAGCTCCCGCTGCACCTGGCCGGCCAGCACCATCCGCACCACGTCCATCGTCTCCGGCGTGGTCACCCGCAGCCCCGCCGTGAAACTCGACCGCAGGCCCAGCCGCTCCAGCTGCGAACTGATCTGCGGCCCGCCCCCGTGCACCACCACCGGACAGAGCCCGGCCTCCCGCAGGAACACCACGTCCTGCGCGAAGGCCGCCTTCAACTCCTCGTCCACCATGGCGTTCCCACCGAACTTCACCACGACCACGCGGCCCTGGTAGCGCGACAGCGACAACGGCACGGCCAGCCTCCTACGGTTCATGACACACGGCACGGGACCGAACGGCGTCCGGGCGGCCCCTTTATCCCGCCGCCGGATGACGCCCAACCGGCGCGCCCCTGTCGCCGAGGTTCGCACTCACTGAACAGACGGAGTCGGCCCCCGGCCGCCTCCGCCGCGAGTACGCTCGCACCGACAGTTCTGCGGCTGGGGAGGCCGGAGTTGGGGCGTTCACGGCGTTGGCGGATCACCGGCGATCCTGTGAAGCGGCCAGACTCACACCCGCGCCCTGGCAACATCACCGCCTCCGGTGATCACGCGATCGCGGCGCAGACGTTCAACGGCAACGCGTACACCGGCCCTGTCGTGAACGTCATCAACCTGCCGCCGTCCGAGCTGCGCCCACCCGCAGAGGCCAGAGCAGACCCGCGCCCGATCCCCACACTCGACCGACACGCCACCTTCATCGGCCGTGAACGTGAACTCGCGCTGCTTGACTCAGCACTCGGTGGCACGGGCACGGCCGTGGTCCTGGCCCTCCACGGGCTCGGCGGGATCGGCAAGACCACCCTCGCCGCCCACTGGGCCGCCACCCGGGCAGGTACCGACACCCTCGTCTGGTGGATCACGGCGGACACGCCGGCCGCGCTCGACCAGGGCCTCGCCCGGCTCGCGATGGCACTCCCATCGCCGCCCACCCCGGCCGCCGACAACGCGGTGCTCGCCGAACACGCCCTCCAATGGCTGGCGACCCGCACCGGTTGGCTCCTGATCCTCGACAACGTCGACAGTCCCAGCGACGTACGGCCGCTGCTCGCCCGTGCCAGCACTGGAAGGGTCCTGATCACCACCCGCCGCGCCAGCGGTTGGCACGACACCGCGACCGCAATCGGGCTCGACGTTCTCTGCCCTTCGGATGCGCTCCACTTGCTCCGCAGCATCGTCGCCGCCGACAAGGAGCGGACGGTGGACCTCGACGGCGCAGCCGAGCTCTGCGCGATGCTGGGTCACTTGCCGCTCGCAATCGAGCAGGCCGGGGCGTACATGTTCGAGACCGGGGCCACTCCCCGTGACTACCTCGCCAGCCTCGCCGAGGAGCCCGCCGCGCTGTACAAGGCCGTGACCTCGGACCGCACGGCCGAGCGCACTGTCGCCCGCGTGTGGCGCGTCTCGCTCGACCGTCTCACCGCCGACACGCCGCTCGCAGGACACATCCTGCGCATACTCGCCTGGTGCGCTCCCGACGGCATCCCCAGGTCCCTCTTCCGCCCGCTCGGAACGAACGTCGTCGTCGACCTCGCCATCGGCCGGCTCGCCGCCTACAGCATGCTCACGATCAACGGCGACAAGCTCTCCGTCCACCGCCTCGTCCAGTCCCTCGCGCGCACCCCGGACTCAACCGACCCCCACCGCCGCGCCGAGGACATCGCGGCCGCACTGGATGACACCGTTCTTCTCCTTCTCGCCCACCTGCCCGGCAGGCCGGACGAGCCCAGCACCTGGGTCGCGTGGCGCACTCTACTGCCGCACATCAATGCCCTCGCCGACCACTCCGCCCCTGACGACGACTCGGACTACGCGGCCTCCCTGTTCGCCGTGGGTGGTCGCTTCCTCGCCGAGCACGGCGACCTCCGTCGCGCCGTGACCCACCTGGAGCGCACCCACGCCCACCGGATGCGGGTCCTCGGCGAGGACCACCGGGAAACCCTTCTCTCCCGCAACAACCTCGCCCTGCTCTACCTGGACAGCGGCGACTCCCAACGCGCCCTCGCCATGCAGGAGCAGACGTTGCGGGCCCAGGTCCGCCTGTTCGGCGAGACGCACCCCAACACCCTCAGGTGCCGGAACAACCTCGCCATCACCTACCAGTCGACGGGTGACCTGGCACGGGCCACTCCGATGTTCCATCAGGTCTTCGAGGCCCACACCCTCCTGTTCGGCCCGCGACACCCGGGCACACTGGCTTCCCGCGGCAACCTGGCGAACGCCTACGCGTCCCAGGGCGACCTCGCCCGGGCCGTCATCCTCCTGGAACAGAACCTCGCCGAGACAGCCCTGGAGCTCGGTGACGACGACGCCCGGACCCTCATCTGCCGCAGCAATCTCGCCAGCGCCTACGAGTCGGCCGGAGATCTGGCTCGCGCCGTGCGCCTCTACGAACAGGTCCTCCGCGACCGGGTCCGGATCATCGGTGAAGACCATCCGGCCACCCTGCTCGCCCGCAACAACCTCGCCTACGCCTACCAGGCAGCCGGTGACACGAGCCGCGCCCTCCCCCTCTACGAACGGACACTCGCGGACCGGAGCCGGATCCTGGGGGAGGACCATCCGGACACCGAGGTCTCCCGCGCCAATCTCGCCCAAGCACTACGGGCCCTCGACGGCACACCTCCGGGCCCCTCCTCTCAGCCCTCCGAAATTCCGTCACCCGGGCCGGCCTGGCTCGAACGGTCAGGCGTGCTCGCCAGCGTGGCCAGGTCCACAGCAAGGAAAGCAGCGCGATGGTGGACCACTCGGGCGTAGCAGCAGCACCCACCCGGATCATGTCTGCGGAGCACGAGCTCGCGACCTGATATCCGGTCGACGGGCTCGTCTCCGGCGTCCTAGTCTCGCGCGGTGACCAACAAGGTGGAGAACGGCGAGGACTTCCGTGCGCTGCTGCGCGGCCTCGCTGCACGGTTCGACGGCCTCGGTGCCGCTGCCCCGGAGATCGACGACCTGCTGCTCCGCTGGGCCGGCCTCCTTCCCGACCTGGCTCCGGAGCCCGGCTGGCCGGGCCTGGCCGACCAGGTGCTCCGTGCCGTCGACGCCCCGTCAGCCGGGGCGGCCGAGCCCGCACCCCTCGGGGAAGAGCCACCCGTCACGTCGTCAGGAGAACTGCGGGTCCTGCTGCTGGCCCTCGCCTCCGACTACGCACGCGCGCGGGACTGGACGCGCGACAGGATCGCCCGGGGACTCTGGGCCGGTGATGGCAGCGGCTGGGCGAGCGGATCGGCGGCCCAGTTCCTGGATTCCTGGGAATCCTGGCTCGACGCCACCCTGGGCAGGCCCGCGAGGTTCCCGGACGTACCGCCGCTCGAACCGGTCAGCTGGGCTTCCGTCGCATGGCAGGTCGGCGCGGCCCGCGTCTACGAGTGAGGAGCCTCAACCCCGATGAACACCCATCAGCCGATCTCCGATGCAGAGCTCGCCGAGATCGAGGAACTGGCGAACGCCGCGACCCCGGGCCCGTGGCACGTCCGCCAACTCGACGACGACCACGCCATGAGCCTGGTCGCCATCAGCACCGTCCCCGACACCGGTCTCGGCGAACGGTGGCCCGACTTCGACCACCAGGAGATCATCGCCGCCACGCTCGTCCAGCAGCCCCGCTACGTCGATGTGACCGACGGACTCTGGGACCAGAACGCCCAGTTCATCGCCGACGCCCGGCAGGACGTACCCCGTCTGATCGCCGAGGTCCGACAGCTCCGCCACCTGCTCGCCGCCGACGACCGTCCCTGACACGGCATCGGCGTCCGGCCGTCGGTGAGGGCCACTACAGTGCCGGGCATGCGATCACTGATCACCGTCATCCGCGAGAACGACGACATCGCCGAACTCCTCTCCTGGCCGGGTGACTTCGACCTCGACCACGGCGACCACGTCGAGCCGGTGCACCTGGCGTCCGGGGCCGCGTTGGAGGGCTTCGCGGCGGACGGGGCCGGGGGCACGTACTTCTTCTGCGGCGACGGCGGTGAGGAGCGTCCGGTGCTCTACGCCGACTCCGAGGGCCAGGCGGCCCTGCTCGCGATCGGGCTCCCGGAGCTGCTGCGGCTGCTGCTCGTCGCGCCGTGGTGGCGCGACTGCCCCGAGTTCACCGCCGAGGAGAGCGCCGAACGCGCCGCCGAGTACCTGGAGGACATGCCGGACTTCGCGGAGCGCCGGGACCGTGCCGCCGCCGCGCTCGGCCTCACCCTCCCGACCGACGTGGCCGCCCTGAGCCGCCTGCGTGAGGTCGCCGCCGGCCCGGGAGCGGACTACGTCCTGGTGTTCACCCCGGAGGGCACGGCCTACGAGCCGCTGATCATTACCTGAGTCCGACGGCCTGATGACCTTTCGGCAAACGACACGGACAAACGTCGGAACCCTACAAACCGTCAGCACAGGACGCGGTAGGGAAGAACACCAAGGGATGAACTGCGGCTTGGCAGAGTGGCATTCAGCCGGGGAGGCACTCTCCCCCCGGCCTGTGCCGTCCCCACAGAAGGAGCCTTGCCATGACCGCCTTCGAAGACGTCATCGTCACCGGCCTCGGCGCCACCACACCCCTCGGTGGGGACGTGCCGACCACCTGGGCCGCGATGCTGGCCGGACAGTCGGGGATCGCGGCGATCGAGGAGGAGTGGGCCGAGGGCTTCCCGGTGCGGATCGCCGGGAAGCTGGCGGTGGAGCCGTCCACCGTGATGGACCGGGTGCAGGCCCGGCGCTTGGACCGGTGCGAGCAGATCGCGCTGATCGCCGCGCGGGAGGCGTGGGCCGACGCCGGGTCGCCGGAGGTGGATCCGGAGCGGCTCGCGGTGGTGATCGGCACGGGGACCGGCGGGGCGCTGACCCTGCTCGGGCAGCACGACGTGCTGCACGCGAGCGGTGTGCGGAAGGTGTCGCCGCACACCGTGCCGATGCTGATGGCCAACGGCCCGGCCGCCTGGGTGAGTCTGGAGCTGGGTGCCCGGGCCGGAGCGCACACGCCCGTCTCCGCCTGCGCCTCCGGGGCCGAGGCGATCGCCCTCGGGCTGGACCTGATCCGTCTCGGCCGGGCCGACGTGGTGGTGGCCGGCGGGGCCGAGGCCTGCATCCACCCGCTGCCCCTCGCGGGCTTCCACTCGGCCCGGGCGCACTCCACCCGCAACGACGAACCGGCCCTGGCGTCAAGGCCGTTCGACGTCGGCCGGGAGGGCTTCGTCATCGGGGAGGGCGCTGCCGTGGTGGTGCTGGAGCGGGCCTCGTTCGCCGCCGCCCGGGCCGCGCGGCGGCACGCCCGCCTGGCGGGGGCCGCCGTGACCTCCGACGCCCACCACATCACGGCCGGCCACACCGACGGCCAGTCCCGGGCCATCCGCCGGGCGGTCGCCGAGGCGGGCCTCGCCCCCACCGACATCACGCTCGTCCAGGCGCACGCCACCTCCACCCAGCTCGGCGACCTCACCGAGGCCCGCTCCATCGCCACCGTGATCGGCACCCACCCCGCCGTCACGGCCGTGAAGTCGATGACCGGTCACCTCTTCGGCGCGGCAGGCGCGTTGGGTGCCGTCGCCACGGTCCTCTCGCTCCGCGACGCCATCACCCCGCCCACCGTCAACCTCAGCGACCCCGACCCCGAGATCCCCCTGGACATCGTCACCGGCAAGCCCCGCGAGGGCGTCCAGACCGCCGCCCTCGCCAACGCCTTCGGCTTCGGCGGCCACAACGTCAGCCTGATCATGACACCCTGAGGCAGCTCCCCTCCGACGAACCGTCAACTCCCTGGAGAGAACATGGGCCTGAAGAAGATCCCGGCAGCCGCCTGCGCGACGGCGCTGGCCTGCGGTGCCGTCCTGGCCGCCTCCGCACCCGCCTCCGCCGCCACCCAGGTCACCTGCGTGGGGACCACCACCGTCGACTTCTCACCGGCCATCACCAACACCACCCAGACCGTCTCCGTCATCGGGACCGACGTGGCCACCGGCTGCCTGAGCCTCACCCACCCGGGGCTGACCAGCTTCAACGCGCCGTTCTCCGGCACCGCCACCCAGTCCTGCACCACCTTCTTCGGCGGCGGCTCGGGCACCGAGACCCTGTACTGGAACGACGGCACCACCAGCACCTGGAACTACACCAACAGCTTCTCCAACGTGAACGGCACCAAGGTCGGCACCTCCACCGGCACCATCGCGGCGGGCACCCTGGCCGGTGCCTCGGTGACCCAGAGCATCACCTTCGCCAATCTCGACCTGACGGCCTGCTCCACCACCGGCCTGAGCCACCTCAGCGGCACGGACACCTGGACCTTCACCGCCTGACCGCCGAGCAACAGGTCAGGCCAACCGCTCCAGCAGGCCCGCCAGTTGCTCCCGTTCGGCGCAGCTGAGCGGGGCCAGCACGGTGTCCTCCACCGCCACGAGCTCGGCGGTGAGCTCGGCCAGCAGCGATTCGCCCGCCGGGGTGAGGGAGACCTCGACCCGGCGGCGGTCGCGCAGCGAGCGGGTGCAGACGGCGCAGTCGGCGGCCATCAGGTCGTCGACCACCTTGACGATGTCGCTGGGGTTGATGTCGAGGCGGGCGGCGAGCTCTCCCTTGGAGAGGGAGCCGCCCGCGAGGGCCTCCAGGACGGCGACGTGCCACAGGCGCAGGCCGCGTTCGGCGACCCGGGCGGCCAGGCTGGCGCGGGCGTTGCGGCCGGCGGCGGATATCAGGGAGGTGGTGAGGCCGAGCAGTCGGGTCGTCATCGGTCCGGGTCCTGGTGATCGGTAACAACAGCGGCAGCGGGCTTGCGGGCGGCTCGGACCACCATCGGGGTGCCGGTCTCCGGGTCCGGGACCACCCGGCAGCGCAGGCCGAAGACCCGCTCGACCAGCTCGGCGGTGAGCACCTCGGCCGGGGCCCCCTCCGCCGCGACCGCGCCGTCGGGGCCGAGCACCACCAGGTGGGTGGCGTAGCGGGCGGCCTGGTTGAGGTCGTGGAGGACGGCGACCACGGTGTGGCCGCGCTCCTCGTGGAGTTCGGCGCAGAGGTCGAGGACCTCGAACTGGTGCGAGATGTCCAGGTAGGTGGTCGGCTCGTCCAGCAGCAGGATGTCGGTCTGCTGGGCCAGCACCATGGCCAGCCAGACGCGTTGGCGCTGCCCGCCGGAGAGGTCGTCGACCGGCCGGTCGGTGAGGTCGAGGACGCCGGTGCGGCGCATCGCCTCGGTGACGGCGCCCTCGTCCTCGGCGGACCACTGGCGTAGGAAGCCCTGGTGCGGGTAGCGCCCCCGGGCCACCAGCTCGGAGACCGAGATGCCGCTGGGCGCGTTGGCGGACTGCGGGAGCAGGCCCAGCCGGCGGGCCACTTCACGGGTCCGGTAGGCGGCGATCGAGGCGCCGTCGAGCAGGACCGTGCCGCCGGTGGGCTTGATGAGCCGGGCCAGGGCCTTGAGCAGGGTGGACTTGCCGCACGCGTTCGGGCCGAGGATCACGGTGAAGGAGCGGTCCGGGATGCTGACGGAGAGTGAACTGGCGACCGTGCGTTGGTCGTAGGCCAGGGTGAGGTCCTCGGCCCGCAGCCGGGAGCCGTCGTGCACGGCAGGGGCGGTGGAGGCCGTGGGAAGGGTGGTGGAGGGGACGGTCATGTGCGGCTCTTTCGGGTTTCGCCGATCAGCAGGAGACAGAGGTAGAGGCCGCCCAGCGTGCCGGTGGCGATGCCGACCGGCATGGGGGCGGGGGCGAAGACCCGCTGGACCGCGAAGTCGCTCGCGGCCAGCAGCAGGGCTCCGCTGAGGGCGGCGGGCAGCAGGCCGC